>JAFSRY010000035.1 GCA_017445845.1 Prevotella sp. | reverse complement strand
TCGCGGCGGTCGGGCTGCGGCTGCAGGATGATATGGGCAAAGCCAGGCTGTTCGACATCATACTGGATACCGAGCATATAACGGTACATCCATTCACCTACGGCACCATAGGCATAGTGGTTGAAGGAGTTCATGCCGGGATCGCCGAAACCGCTCTCCTTGGTGTACGAATTCCAACGCTCCCAGATAGTGGTGGCTCCCTGGTCGACGCTGTAAAGCCACGACGGACAGTTGCGCTGCAATAGCAGGTCGTAGGCATAGTCACTGAGTCCGAAACGAGAGAGCGTGGTATTGAGAATGGCAGTGCCGGCAAAACCGGTATTGAGCTTGTAACCGTTGTTCTTGATGTTGCGAGTCAGTCGGGTCTTGAAGTTCTCTATCTCATCGTCGCCACTGAGCAGGTTGAAGTCGAGGGCCATGAGGTAGGCAGTCTGGGTGGTCTGCTTTACTGAGGGCGTGATATAGCGGCCGCGGAATTCTTCCTTAATATTATTGAAAAGGGTCTCATACTGTGTGGCCTTGCGGGCATAGGCATCGTTGTCGTTCTCACTGAGGGCATGCGACATGGTTGCCATGAGTTGCGCCACATAGGCATAATAGGCTACGGCGATATAGCGTGTATCGGTGGAGACAAACGAGAGCCAGTCGCCCCAAGTGAGTCCGCCGCCATTGTATTTATAGCCGTCGAATTGCTGGGTGGAGAGGAAATTCATGTAGCGTTCCATCGATGCGTAATTCTCACGGAGGATATCCTTATTGCCAGTCATGACATAGAGGTTATAGGGCACGAGTATACCGGCATCAGCCCATACCGTCTGCCCGAAGGGCTGTCCCCAGCATTCGGGTGCTATGCCCGGGTAGCCACCCTGGCTGTTCTGCCCGTCGCGCATGTCCTGCATCCACTTGCGATAGAACGACTCCATATATGCATTGTAGAGGCCTGTGGTGGAGAACACCTGTGTGTCGGCAGCCCATCCGAGTCGCTCGTCGCGCTGCGGACAGTCGGTGGGCACGCTGAGCAGGTTACCACGCTGTCCCCACTGGATGTTGGAGAAGAGTTGGTTGACAAGGTCGTTGCTGGTCTCGACGGCACCGCGGTCTTCAGTAGATGAGCTGATGGGCTGTGCCTCGATGGTAAGGATTTCGACATCGTCAGAGGGTGTAATCTCGCAATAGCGGAAACCGAAGAAGGTCATTGAGGGATGGTAGCTCTCTCCGTCGGCATCGCCACGAAGGGTGTAGTAGAGGGAGGCTTTGGCGGAGCGTAAGTTGGCAAGATAAGGCGTGCCGCCAGGACCGTCGTTGCCGCGGCTTCTCGAGCCGTTGTCGTTAAGCATCTCAACGAAGCGCATCTTCAGTCGGTTGCCTGCCTGACCTTTCACCTTGAAGTTAACCCATCCCACGACATTTTGTCCGAAGTCGATGACGACGGCCTGGCCTTTCTTCAAGCTGATGGGGCCATTGCCTTCCTGTGTGGAAACGACATTGGCCATGCCATAGTCTGTGCCGGTGGCGCGGTTGCCTTCATAGATATTGGCTGTCTTGGGTTGCTGGAAGAGATGAGGAAGGGTCATGACGTAACCGCCGGTGAAGGCGTTGATGACTCCCTTGAACTCAATGTTCTCAGCGACACCATTCCACTGGCTGTCGTCGTAGTCGGAAGCAGTCCACGGCTCTTCGAGTCGGGCATCATAGATTTCACCATCATAGATGTCACCACTCTTCATGGCCCCTTTCACAGACGAACGCCATGTGTTGTCGGTAACGATGATGTCCTGTGTACCATCTTCATAGGTGATAAGCAGTTTGGCAAGGAATCCCAAGGTAGGACTTCCATAGGCACCGTGCATGACAGCTCCTGCCCACCATCCGGTCGTCACCAGGGCAGAGAGGGCGTTGCTGCCTTCAGCCATCAGAGAGGTAACATCGTGAGTGGAATAGAACACGCGCTTGCGATAGTCGGTCCAACCGGGCTTTAGTTCTTCATAGAGCGTTGTGCCGTCGGGCTGCACATGACCGACACGCTGACCGTTGACGAAGACATCGTAAACGCCAAGAGCACTGGTGAAGAGCATGGCTGATGACACTTTTTTCTCGACATTGAATGTCTTGCGGAACCTTGGCATACCATTGGTGTTGGTCTGCATGATTTTCTTTTCGCCCGAATTGGACTTCACATGACACATGCGGCTGCCGTCGAAGTCCTCGATGACGGCGTCGAAGAAGACATCAGAGGAGAGTGCTTCGAAGTCTTCTTTGAGCGTGACGGTTGCATGATCCTGCTCGTCGTATTCGGTGACGACGATATTGTCGAAGTAGCCTTCTTCGCCCGTGTTATTGTCGACGCGCATTCCGATGTCGCCCTTGACGGCGGTTCCGGAGTTATCGTTAAAGGTGTCGACAAGGATGTCATCGATATAGGTGCGGATGACGCCATTCTCCACTTCCACCTGATAGTGATGTTTGTGGCCTAAGAGGTCGGCCTTCTTGAACTGTGTGAACTGGGCATCGTTCCACGTCAGGGTACCATTGATATAGGTGTGATGGCGTACGGACGGATTGGCATTGTCGTTGACATTGATCTGCCACATATGATAGGTGTTCGAACTGGTGCCGGCAAAGATAATGGCAGCCGCCGACTTGACGAGATACATGTCGTAGTCGACGGTGTAGTGGACATGACTATCTTCGCTTTGCTTCTGCCAAACGAGCACATGACCGTTGGTAGAGCCTACGATGCGCAGACGACCATTGGTGACATTGCCGCCTGTAAAGCTGTTACCCGTGGAGAAGTCTTCGGAGAAGAGTTCCGTTCCATCGCCCTTGGTGACCTTGATGTCGTCGTAGACACCAATCTCCTCACGCGAGTCACGCTCACCGTGGTCTTCACGCATACCGACACGTCCGAACTTGAAATTGCCGGTCCGTTCGTCGACTAACACATTATTAATATATGTACGTGCGCGCGATGCTCCCGTCACTTCGATACGAAGGGTGAACTCATCAGTATTGTTCAGTTCCACCTTTCCCTTCAGGTTGACATTGTCAAGACAAGCGGGATTGCCGTTGTTCCATACATGCGGGCGCAGACGAGGGTAGTCCCCCTCGGTGTTGAGCTGCCAGAAGTAGAAGTTGCTGGCATCCTGCATGGCAAAGCAAAGTCCGGCAGCAGTGCGTTCTATCTGCACTTTGCCTTCGACGGTGTAGTCGGTAATTTCTTCGGTTTCCTGTCCTGGCATCACATTGCTGGCCTTTATCCACTTGGCATCGCTCCATCCGAGCTGCATCAGCCCCGTCTCGAAGAAGGCCGTTTCGGAGGACGTAGCCTCATTGCCTTTATTGTCCTTCACCGTGACATGCCAGTAGTAACGGGTGGCGGGTTCCAGTGAAGCACCCTTTGCGACGACTCCTACGGACTGATTGCTTTCAACAATTCCCGAGTCGAAAACGATATCGGAACCATCGGGGTCGCTGGTAATGACCAACTGATAGGCCGTCTGCAGCACGCCACGGTCGGCAGACTGAAGCTGCCAGGTGAACTGTGGCTCCTGAAGATCGATGCATGAAGGATTGTGTAACGACTGGACACGCAGGTTGTCTACTGACAATGCCCAAGCAGAAATGCTACATACAATAGCACAAAACACACTCATTAGAATTCTCTTTTTCATATTCTTGCTTTTGATATTTCTCAAGGAAGTGTAATTTTTTGCAAAATTAATACTTTCACAGATACCATACCTTTGAAATTTGACTTTTTAACTTTAATTTTTGACAAAAAACATTTTTTATTTTCACTTATTATAATTATCTTTGCATCATTTAAAAGAATATGCCATATGCAAAAAAGCAAATACCTTGTAGCCAGCGAACGCGACATGGATTGGGGACTCACCGTCAGTACTGTGGGCTATGACGAACTGCAACCCTTTGACCCCTATCCGACGAGAGGACATGCAGACGGCTACTACTTCAACACGACAAAAGGGCGCATTCTGCAAGAATACCAACTCATATACATTGCCAAGGGTAAAGGCTCCTTCTCTTCCGCCCATATCAAAAACGCCCAACTGAAAGAAGGCGACGTCTTCATTCTCTTTCCCGGCGAATGGCACACCTACAAGCCTATCCCCGAGATTGGGTGGAAAACATACTGGATAGGTTTCAAAGGGTTCAATATGGATGCCCGCGTAAAGGCTGGATTTCTGTCACTTGAAAAGCCTGTCTATCACGTCGGACAGTCGGTAGAAATCACCTACCTTTACGAAACGGCCATGCGCGTGGCAGATGAAGAACAAGCCTATACACAACAGATGCTGGCAGGCATCGTGAACCACCTCTTGGGGCTCATCTACTCGTTGGAACGCAATCTCGTGTTGGAAAAGCGAGGAACAGAAACCGTGCTTGTCAACAAAGCACGCCTTATTATCCGGCAAAATCTGGAGACCGGCATGACGATGCAAGAGGTTGCCCGACAAGTGGGCACCAGCTACAGCAACTTCCGACGCCTTTTCCGCGAGCACATGGGCATCTCACCCATTCAGTATCAGCAGGAACTGCGCCTGCAGTTGGCATGTGAACTGATAGCCTATAGCGACCTTTCCATCAAGGAGATTGCCTATCGACTGCATTTCGAGTCGCCTGATTACTTTTCTACAAAGTTCAAAAAGAAGACAGGAGTGACCCCCAGCGACTATCGCAACAACGCAAATAGAATGTTGAATGTTGAGAGTTGAATTGTTGCCTCGGTTCAAAAAGCGTAGCTATTGTGTTAACAAACATAACATAAATGTTAAAGAATTTTATAAACTTAAGTATTTTGGCAGCATTGTTTGTTGTTATAAAGAATTTGTAGTAATTTTGCACTCAGAAAATTATATGTTGATTTGATTTATTCAAGAGAAAGAGGTAATTGTTTTTTTCATGGAAGCGGCCCGTCGTGATGACTTGCCGCTTTTTTTTAACCCCCTGACACCATCATAAAAGAAATGAACAGAAACATAAAGACACTCATCTTCGATGCCGATGACACCCTTTGGGATTGCCAGTCACACTTCGATGCCGTCGAAAAAATCATGCATCAGAAAGTCAGCCGGTGGTGTTCGCCGGAAGAAGCCCATAAAGCTCTCATCGCAACCGAGACCCGCAACATTGCCCTGACTGGCTTCGGGTGTAAGGCTTTTACTTTGTCACTCCTCGAAACAGCCATCAGCTGCAGTAATGGAGAGATTGCAGCCAACGACATCGAAGAGCTCATCCGACATGGCTACAGTCTGTTGCACATGCCGGCAACGCCTCTACCTGGTGTCCGCGAAACGTTGGAAAATCTTTCAATCTTTCAGTTGGTTGTCTTTACAAAGGGCGACATCCAAGACCAAGCCCGGAAGCTTGAACGCTCGGGGCTTCGCCACTTCTTCAGTCATGTGGAGATAACGGCAGACAAGAGCGAAGAGGACTATCGCCGGCTCTGCCAGAAACTGAACATACTTCCCCAAGAAGCCGTCATGGTCGGCAATTCATTTAAAAGCGACATTGCACCGGCACTCGCCATTGGCATGAAAGCAATATATATACCCTTCCACGTGGCCTGGCAATTGGAACACGCAGAAGAGTATCACCATGAGGACCTCATCAAACTCACTGAGTTCAGCGAACTGATGAGTATTATTCTATAACCACCCTTGTCCAACCATGAACATCGGGTTCTATGCCATATTGTATATTGCGGAGTTTATCAAAGAGTCGTTTTGACTTAGGACCAGCTTCTTCTCCGAAGGAATAACGCTTACCTGTCTCAAGGTCGTCGATATATGAAATCGGACTGATGACAGCGGCCGTTCCGCAGGCACCGGCTTCTTCGAAGGTTTCCAACTCTTCTTCGGGAATCGGACGGCACTCAATCGTCATTCCTAAATCCTTGGCCAACTGCATCAGGCTCTTGTTGGTGACACTTGGCAGTATGGAAGTCGACTTAGGCGTAATATAGGAGTTTCCCTTGATACCGAAGAAGTTGGCCGCACCACATTCATCGATATATTTCTTTTCCTTTGCATCGAGGTAGAACTCGCAGGCATACCCTTTTTCGCGTGCCATCGTATTGGCATAGAGCGAGGCAGCGTAGTTACCTCCTACCTTATAGCAACCGGTACCGAGGGGCGCAGAGCGGTCGAAGTCGCGGACGATGACATAAGGGTTCGCCTTGAAACCGCCCTTGAAGTATGGACCTACCGGCGTTACGAAAATGACAAAAAGAAAATCTTTTGACGGACGTACTCCCACCTGAGCACTCGTACCGATCAGCAACGGACGGATGTAGAGTGTTGCACCGGTCTCATAGGGCGGAATATACTCTTCATTGAGACGCACAACTTTCTCGACCATGTTAATGAACAGTTCGGTCGGAACCTCGGCCATGACCAGCCCCCGGGCCGTCGACTGCAGGCGGGCGGCATTTTCATCAATACGGAAAACACGCACCTTTCCGTCGGGACAGCGATAGGCTTTCATGCCTTCGAAACCTTCCTGACCATAGTGCAGACATGTGGCTGCCATATGAAGTGGTATGGTTGTGTCGGTATGAACTTCAATCTCGCCCCATTTGCCATCATGAAATTCACATCTAACATTGTAGTCAGTTGGATAGTAACCAAAAGGAAGATTCGTCCAGTCAATATTTCTCATAGTCTGTTATTTAATTATTACTGAGCGCAAAATTACAAAAATAAAACCATATAACCAAGTTTTTTTCTTGAAAATATCGAAGAAAAGTAAAAAGGTCAAAAGAAAAAGAATGACCGCGCAAATCACAGTGCACAGTCATTCTTTTTGACGCTTTATACTTATTTCTTACTGTTAAGCGTTTACATCATGCCACCCATTCCCGGGTTACCCATCGGCATGGCGGGTTTCTCCTCGGGTTTGTCGACAATGAGGCATTCGGTAGTCAGGAACATGCCAGCGATAGAAGCAGCATTCTCCAGGGCTACACGAGCCACCTTGGCAGGATCGATGATACCGGCCTTGCGCAGGTCCTCATATTCACCGGTGCGGGCATTGTAACCGAAGTCACCCTTACCCTCGCGAACCTTGTTCACGACGACGGCACCTTCCTGTCCGGCGTTCTCGACAATCTGACGCAGCGGCTCTTCAATGGCGCGGGCCACGATGTTGATACCCGTCTGCTCGTCGGCATTGTCACCCTTCAGGGCTGCCAGTACGTCGAGAGAACGGATATAGGTAGTACCGCCACCAGCCACGACACCTTCCTCAATAGCTGCACGGGTTGCACAGAGGGCATCATCGACACGGTCTTTCTTCTCCTTCATCTCAACCTCACTATTGGCACCGACATAGAGTACAGCGACACCGCCAGCCAGTTTGGCCAGACGTTCCTGGAGTTTCTCCTTGTCGTAAGAACTGGTGGTATTGCTCATCTCGTTACGAATCTGGAGAATACGGTCAGCAATGGCATCCTTGTCGCCAGCACCGTCGACGATGGTCGTGTTGTCCTTATTAATGGTCACCTTGTCGCAGGTTCCCATCATCTCGAGGGTAGCATCTTCAAGCTTCATACCACGCTCTTCGCTGATAACCTGTCCACCGGTCAAAATAGCGATGTCTTCGAGCATAGCCTTGCGGCGGTCGCCGAAACCAGGAGCCTTCACGGCACAAATCTTCAAGCCGGCACGCAGACGGTTGACGACCAATGTGGTCAATGCTTCTGAGTCAACATCTTCAGCGATAATCAACATCGGACGACCACTCTCGGCAGCAGGCTGCAATACGGGCAGCAGGTCTTTGATATTAGAAATCTTCTTGTCGTGGATCAGAATGTAAGGATGCTCCATGACACACTCCATCTTCTCCGAGTCGGTCACGAAGTAAGCTGACAGGTAGCCACGGTCGAACTGCATTCCTTTCACCTCACCAATGTGGGTGTCGCGGCTCTTCGACTCTTCGATGGTGATGACACCGTCCTTGGAGACCGTGCGCATGGCGTTAGCCAGCAGTTCACCAATCTCCTTGTCGTTATTGGCACTGACGGTAGCGACCTGCTCAATCTTCTCATAGTCATTGCCCACTTGCTCGGCCTTCTCGGCAATGAAATCGGTCACAGCCTTCACAGCCTTGTCGATACCACGCTTGAGGTCCATGGGGTTGGCACCTGCCGTAACGTTCTTCAAGCCTTCAGCCACGATGGCCTGGGCAAGAATGGTTGCCGTCGTCGTTCCGTCACCGGCATCGTCACCAGTCTTTGAAGCCACACTCTTTACGAGTTGTGCACCGGTATTCTCAAATGGGTCGGCGAGTTCGATTTCCTTCGCAACGGTCACACCGTCCTTGGTAATCTGGGGAGCGCCAAACTTCTTTTCAATCACTACGTTACGTCCTTTCGGGCCAAGGGTCACCTTGACAGCGTTGGCCAACTGGTCGACACCCTGCTTCAGCAGGTCGCGGGCCTCAATATTGAATTTGATATCTTTTGCCATAACTTTATCTAACTATATTATTCTATTTAACTGTTATTATTATTGAAAACGGTCTGTCGGATTATCCGAGTACTGCCAAAACGTCACTCTGCCGCATGATGAGATATTTTTCACCTTGATACTCGAGTTCCGTTCCGCTATATTTTCCATAGAGCACTTCGTCACCCTCTTTGAGCACCATCTGCTCATCTTTGGTTCCGTTACCCACTGCCACTACTTTTCCGTGGAGCGGTTTTTCCTTTGCTGTGTCAGGAATGATGATACCACCGATTTTCTCTTCGGCTGCTGCCGGCACTACCAGCACGCGGTCTGCTAATGGTTTGATGTTCATAGTTCTGTTGTTATTTAAGTTTTAACTTTAAAATTCATTATCTACACTTCATGTTGCGAAAAATGTGCCAAAGTCAGCAAAATGACAATTTGTCAGTTTTTAGACGAATTAGACATCATGTCATTGCGGCTAAGATTAATATGGCGCCAAATCCAACGGGGTATTCTTCTCCAACATGCAGTGAGGATGCGATAGCGTCCGTCGATGACACGGACGTGTTTCTTGTGTTTAATAGCCCACACTATCTCGTCAGCAACCTTATCGGCCTTCATCAGCATGGGGAATGCCGTTCCATTCAACAGAGGCGTATCGACAAAACCCGGGCGAATGTCAGTGAACCGGATGTTCAGCCGTTGGCTGTTCGCCAACTGTTCGAGGGCCTGAATGTAAGTGTTTTGGAATGCCTTTGTGGCACTATACGACGGAGCCGGCCCTAAGCCTTTCGTGCCAGCTATGGAAGAGATGACAGCAATGTGCCCTCCGCCTCGCGCGCGCATATAATTAAATATGGTGTCAATCATCCGTGTGAAACCCATGCCGTTGGTGTTCACCGTGCGCAGTTCCACTTCTTTGTCGAGACTGGCATTCTGCCAGCCCACACCGGCAGCGTGGAAATAGAGGTCTACCCCTCCTACCCTTTCCACCAACTGCAAGAGCTGGTCGGCAGCAGCGTCTGCTGTCACGTCTATCTGTGCCGTTACCACTTGTTCTGGAAACTCCTGCCGGAGTGTTTCCAGTGCTTCTATTCTTCTCGCTGCCACACCCACGCGACAGCCTTCGCTGAGAAACCGCAGTGCCACCTCGCGACCCATACCGGAGGAGGCACCCATGATGATGACTTTTTTCATATAAAACTGTTTTTCCAAAAAAGCGATATAGCTAAGTAATCGTTAAAAAATAACGGGACAACGCCCTTTACAGCCTATATCAGCCGATAATGCTCCAGTGCATTTCTGATGCCATCGTCGTCGACAGAGGTTGTTACAAAGTCGGCAACCTCTTTGAGAGTGTCAAGGCCATTGCCCATCGCCACTCCGATGCCGGCATTGCGAATGATGGAGATGTCGTTGCCACCGTCGCCGAACGCCATTGTGTGTCTTAAGTCGAACCCTTCATGCACAGCCATGACGGGAAGGGCCTTTCCCTTGTCTGCCTGCCGCGAGGTGATGTCGCAGAAGGCGGGATGCCATCGGGCCGACTGACAATTCGGCAGTTCGTTCATGAGGCGCGCCTCGTCCTGAGCATTGATGAAGGGAGTCAATTCCAACACATTCTCTTCTATCTCCATGTCGGGACGGCGACTCATCGTTGCGGCATCCACGGCCAACTCGTCGACGAAAAGTCTTCGGACGATATCCTTTGGATTCCAGACGCCGAACGTCTTCAGTCCCGACACCACCACGGCATAGTCGTTCCGAAGGGCATCGTCAAGCAGCCGTTCGGCATCAGCCTGCTTGATAGGATTGATGTTCACTGTTTCATCGCCGACGAAGCTATAGGCTCCGTTCGTGGTGATATATCCGTCAATGAGATGCTCTATCTGACCAAGATTGTTGACGATGGCCATCGGACGGCCTGTGGCAATATAGATGCGGTGACCTCGCGCCTTGGCCTGCTCAAGTGCACCAACGGCAGAGTCAGGGATGCGATGTGTACGGAAACTGACCAGTGTTCCGTCGATGTCGAAAAATAATGCGTACTTATCCATTTATGCTGCAAAGGTACGGAAAAGCTATGGAATGACCAAACAATATCTTACTTTTCCCAGTCTCATCTCTTTGTATCGTCTTATGGCTCAAAAATTGGAACGGCTACTTCCACACACAGATAATAGGATTATCACACATTGATAACTGTATTATCTCACACTGATAACAGGCTTATCAGTGTGTGGAAGTAGCCGTTCCAATTTTTGAACCATAAGACGATACAAAGAGATTACTCAAAGACTTCATCGATACCATAGGCAGAAACGGCATCTATGGAGTCGCCGTCACAGGGTTGGAAGCCCTCGGGCAGCTTGAAGTGGGCTTCAGCAGAATAGCCCAGTGCCTTGTCGGCGAAGACACGGTTCATGTAGGTTGCCCAAATAGGCAGCGCAGCTGAGGCTCCTTGTCCGATGGCCATCGAGCCGAAGTGGATGTCGCGGTCTTCGCCTCCCACCCAGCATCCGCTGACGAGTTGCGGTGTGAAGCCCATGAACCAGGCATCGCTGTTGCGGTTGGTGGTTCCGGTCTTGCCGCCAATCTCTCCGGGTACATTATATTTAAAACGCACGCGCGAGCCTGTTCCACCATCGATGACACCGCGCAACAGACCAATCATCTTGTAGGAACTCTCTGCACTGATGACTTCGTTCATGCGGGGTTGGAACTCAGCCAACAGGTTGCCCTCACTGTCTTCAATTCGGCTGACGTAGAGTGGTGACGTGCGGATGCCGCCGTTGACGAAGGTAGTATATGCGCTCACCATCTCGCTGACAGAAATATCACAAGGCCCGAGACAGAGTGACATGGAGGGGTGAATGTCAGGATTACGGATACCATAGTCGTGCAACAGACTGACGAACTGCTGTGGCGAAAGCTGACTCATGATGTAGGCCGATATCCAATTGTTCGACTGTGCCAGTCCCCATGCGAGGGTCACCATCTCGCCATAGCGTGCACGACCGGAGTTGCGCGGCGTCCACGGTTTTCCGGCAACCATATAGGTTCGTTCCTCATTAGGCGCAAGGTCGCAGGGCGTGAAGCCGTTCTCCATTGCCAGTGAATAGAGGAAGGGCTTGATGGTTGAGCCAACCTGACGACGTCCGCTGGTAGCCATGTCATACATGAAGTGCCTATAGTTCAGTCCTCCCACATAGGCTCTGACGGCTCCGCTCTGCGGCTCCATGCTGACGAAGCCCGAACGCAGGAACGACTTATAGTAGCGGATGGAGTCGAGCGGCGTCATCGTCGTGTCACGTTCGCCATGATAGGTGAAGACCGTCATGTCGGTCTTTGTGCGGAAGGATTGCTGTATCTCTTCATCGGTCGCGCCGTCAGCCTTCATCGCCCGATAGCGCTCGCTCTGACGGATGGAACGGTTGAGGATGGCCTCCACCTGCTTGGCGGTGAGGTCGTTGGTGAAAGGAGCATTCGATTTGCCTCGGTTCTCCTTGTCGAAAAGGGGCTGCAGGTATTTGGCAACATGGTTATAGACGGCCTCCTCGGCATATTGTTGCATACGGGAGTCAAGCGTTGTGAAGACCTTGAGTCCGTCGGTATAGATGTTGTACGGACGACCCTTTTTGTGGTTCTTGTTACACCAACCATAGAGCGGATCGCTTACCCAGCAGAGGGAGTCGAAGAAGAATTGGTTCTGGTTCCACGAAGGATAGTCGCCTCGGGAAGGCTTCTGGGCTGTCATATACTGACGGAGGAACTCACGGAAATAAGTGGCAAGACCCTCTTTGTGGTCGGTTCGGTGGAAGTCGAGCACAAGGGGTTCGGCACTATAGCGGCCCAATTCCTCGGCGGTAAGGTGGCCTTCCTTATACATTTGCTGCAGGACGACGTTACGACGCCCCCGACTACGCTCGTTGTAGCGAACGGGATTGAAATAGGAAGGGTTCTTGCAGAGGCCTACAAGAGTAGCGGCCTCGTTGACGGTCAGGTCGCGCGGTTCCTTGTTGAAGTAGGTTTTCGAAGCAGTCTTGATGCCCACGGCATTGTGGAGGAAGTCGAAGTAATTCAAGTAGAGAGCGATGATTTCCTCCTTTGTATAGTTACGTTCGAGTTTCACGGCGATGACCCACTCGATGGGCTTCTGCAGCATTCGTTCGGTCTTGCTGTGGGCTGCCTCCGAGTAGAGCTGCTTGGCCAGCTGCTGAGTAATGGTGGAACCGCCGCCGGCAGACGTCTGCTGGAAGATGCCTCGCTTGACAATGGCACGCATCAGTGAATAGAAATCTATTCCTGAATGCTCATAGAAACGTTTGTCTTCGGTGTCGACGAGGGCCTGGACAAGATGGGGTGCCAGGTCTTCATAATTCACGTTGACACGGTTTTCCTTGTTCATGTTCCATGTGCCGAGCACTTTACCATCGGCAGAAAATATCTGTGTAGCATAACGGTTGATGGGATTTTGCAGGTCCTCAATATCGGGCATATAGCCGACCCATCCGTTCCATATTGCCCAAAAGGCTCCGGCAGAGCAGAGAACAACGAGCAACAGCAAACTCCACAACAAACGTATAAAAAACTTCCTCATAAGGTCAATTTTAAAAAATTTGATGCAAAAATACAAAATACTTTTGAATTAACTGCTCTCTTTTCAAAAATATTCACTAACTTAGCAGTCGAATTCAGAACAATCAACAAAAATGTCAATGGAAAAACATAATTTTGTTACGATTGCCGACCTCTCGAAAGAACGTATCATGTACCTCATCGAGATGGCGCAGGAGTTTGAAAAACATCCCAACCGCGAACTGCTAAAGGGACGCGTCGTAGCCACTTTGTTCTACGAACCGTCAACCCGCACACGACTTAGTTTTGAAACAGCTGCCAACCGACTCGGCGCACGCGTCATCGGCTTCTCCGACGCAAAGGCTTCCAGCGTGTCGAAGGGGGAAACACTGAAAGACACCATTCTCATGGTATCAAACTACGCCGATGTCATCGCCATGCGCCACTATATAGAGGGTGCCGCTCAGTATGCGTCGGAGGTTGCACCTGTGCCCATCATCAATGCTGGCGACGGGGCTCACATGCATCCCTCGCAGTGTCTGCTCGACCTTTATTCCATCTACAAAACTCAAGGAACGCTCAACAACCTCAACATCTACCTCGTGGGCGACCTGAAATACGGACGCACCGTCCACTCGCTCATCATGGCCATGCGACACTTCAACCCGACCTTCCACTTCATAGCTCCGAAAGAATTAGCCATGCCAAAGGAATATAAACTCTATTGCGACGAGCACGCCATCCGCTATCAGGAGCATACGGCTTTCAACGAAAAAGTCATCCAAGATGCCGACATCATCTATATGACCCGTGTGCAGAAAGAGCGCTTCTCCGACCTCATGGAATACGAACGGGTGAAAAACGTATATATCCTGCGACGCGATATGCTGCGAGGAGTCAAGGACAACATGAAAATCCTCCATCCCCTACCCCGTGTCAACGAAATTGCCTATGACGTCGACGACGACCCCCACGCCTACTATATCCAACAGGCGCAGAACGGACTCTATGCACGAGAAGCCATCTTCTGCTATTGTCTCGGCATCAGCCTCGAAGACATCAAGAATGACAAAACAATCATTAAGTAAACGACTATGAACAAGAAAGAACGTCTCGTCGCTGCCATCGAAAACGGCACCGTCATCGACCATATACCCGCAGACAAGACTTATCATGTAGCTAATCTGCTCGGTCTCTTCGACCTTCATACACCCGTCACCCTCGGTATCAACTATCCTTCCCAAAAGGTAGGAAACAAAGGCATCATCAAGGTCTCCGACAAGTTCTTTACCGATGACGAAATATCACGACTGTCGGTCGTTGCTCCAAAGGTCATCCTCAACATCATACGCGACTACGAAGTAGTAGAAAAGAAAACCGTCGAAACACCCGACGAGCTGAGAGGCATCGTACGCTGCAACAATCCCGTCTGCGTCACCAACAACGAACCGGTACCCACCGTCTTCCACGTCATCGACAAGGAACGCGGCATTTGCAAATGCCACTATTGCGACAAAGAACAGGACATCAGCCGCGTCGAACTAGTATAAAGCAAAACCATAGGCAATTAATATCCCCACAAAGAAAGAACAACCATTAAGTGTGGTCGGCAGTTCTTCTGCCGACAAAAAAAGAGAATAAAGAAAACAAATGAACAAGAAAGAAACACCTGTGCTCCTGCTGACAGGCTATCTCGGCAGCGGAAAGACTACATTATTAAATAGAATTCTCACCAACAAACAAGGCATTAAGTTTGCCGTCATCGTCAACGACATCGGCGAAGTGAATATTGATGCCGACCTCATCCAGCAGGGAGGCATCGTCGGAAAAAAGGACGAAAGCCTCGTTGCCCTTCAGAACGGCTGCATCTGCTGCACACTGAAGATGGACCTTGTCGAACAGCTGCGAGACATCATCGCCATGAACCGCTTCGACTACATCGTCATTGAAGCCAGCGGCATCTGTGAACCGGCACCTATCGCACAAACCATCTGCTCCATACCCTCAATGGCACCCGAGGTGACCAACGTCGGCATACCCCGCCTCGACTGCATCGTCACCGTCGTCGATGCCCTCCGCATGAAAGACGAATTCGAAGGAGGACTCCAACTCACCCGACAGAATATCGAAGAAGACGATATTGAAAACCTCGTCATACAACAGATTGAGTTCTGCAACATCATCCTTCTCAACAAAGCCAGCGAGGTGAAACCCGATGAACTCGGACGCATCCGCGAGATTATCCGAACCATACAGCCAAAGGCAGAAATCATCAACTGTGACTACGGTGACGTTGACCTCGACAAAATCATCAATACCAACCTCTTCGACTTTGACCATGTTGCAACCTCGGCGGCATGGATACAGGAGATTGAAGGCCATCACGAAGACCATGATGACGATGATGATGACGATGAACATGAGCATGAACACGAACATGAGCATGAACATGAGCATGAACACGAACATGAGCACGAACATGAGCATGAACACCACCATCACCACCATGATGAAGGCGAAGCTGAAGAATATGGCATCGGAACGTATGTCTATTACCGCCGTCGCCCGTTCGACCTCGGGCTGTTCGATGAGTTTGTTGCACGCAAGTTTCCAAAGAGCGTCATCAGAGCCAAAGGCATCTGCTACTTCGATGACGAACGTGAAACCTGCTACGTCTTTGAACAGGCAGGCCGACAGGTCAGCATCCGAAACGCCGGCCAATGGTATGCAACGATGCCCAAAGGGCAGTTGGAGCAGTTTATCGCGCAGAACCCAGACCTGCAGCGCGACTGGGACGAAGAATACGGCGACCGTATGCAGAAACTCGTCTTCATAGGCCAACACCTCGATAAAGAAGCCATAGCCGCCGAACTCGACAAGTGTCTGGCATAAAAGGAAAGAAAGAATAAAAAGAGATAATGACATGAAAAGAGACAATCAGATTTTCGAACTTATCGAGCGTGAGCACCAACGCCAGCTGAAAGGCATGGAACTCATCGCCAGTGAAAACTTCGTAAGCGACGAGGTCATGCAGGCCATGGGCTCTTATCTGACGAACAAGTATGCCGAAGGCTATCCTGGCAAACGCTACTATGGCGGCTGCCAAGTTGTTGACGAAGTTGAAACACTGGCCATTGAGCGCGTCTGCCAACTCTTCGGTGCTGAATATGCCAACGTACAGCCTCACTCGGGGGCTCAGGCTAATGCTGCAGTCTTGTCGGCTGTATTAAAGCCCGGCGATGTCTTTATGGGCATGAACCTTGATCACGGCGGCCACCTCTCCCACGGCTCACCCGTCAACTCCAGCGGTATGCTCTACCATCCGGTAGGCTATAATCTGAATAAAGAAACAGGGCGTGTAGACTACGATGAGATGGAACGCCTGGCTCACGAGCACCAACCGAAGCTCATCATCGGCGGCGGCTCGGCATATAGCCGCGAATGGGACTATAAACGGATGCGCGAGATAGCCGACTCCGTCGGAGCCCTGCTGATGATTGACATGGCGCACCCCGCTGGACTAATCGCCGCAGGACTGTTAGACAATCCGGTTAAGTATGCCCACATCGTCACATCGACAACCCACAAGACCCTGCGTGGTCCCCGGGGTGGCATCATCCTCCTTGGCAAAGACTTTGAAAACCCATGGGGACTGACCACAAAGAAGGGCGAGTTGAAGCCCATGAGCATGTTGCTCAACTCAGCGGTGTTCCCCGGACAACAAGGTGGTCCCTTGGAACATGTCATCGCTGCCAAGGCCGTCGGTTTCGGTGAGAACCTGCAGCCCGAATGGAAGGACTATGCCCTACAAGTGAAGAAGAATGCCGCCCGACTGGCCGAAGAGCTGATGGGGCGCGGTTTCACCATTGTCAGTGGCGGCACCGACAACCACTCGATGCTTGTCGACCTTCGATCGAAGTATCCTGAGCTGACCGGTAAAGTGGCTGAGAACGCACTCGTGGCAGCCGACATCACCGTGAACAAGAACATGGTGCCTTTCGACACCCGATCGGCTTTCCAAACCTCAGGCATCCGCCTTGGTACGGCCGCTATGACTACCCGTGGTGCCAAGGAAGACATGATGGTTCTTATTGCCGAACTCATCGAGGAGGTGCTCAATGCTCCAGAAGACCAAGCCGTCATTGCTCGTGTCCGAGAAAAGGTGAACCTGACGATGAAGGATTATCCGCTGTTTGCCTATTAATAGCCCCAAAAACAGGACCTGTCTGAAAGTCCTACATACGCTCATCTATGGCATCCCCCGCTCACCTTAAGCGTTTTGGACTTTCAGACATTTCCTAACTATCGACAGATAACTAAATTCGCCAGCTAAAAGATATAAATAAGAAAAGTATAACAACACATGAAAACTATACAAAAAATCGTGGTAGCCCTTTTGTTGCTACTCTGCCTACCTTCCGACCTTCGGGCCGATGAGAAGAACGGAGTGCAACGCAGTTCCTTCCACTTTCGTGCTGATTTCAAGGGGAACTATAGTTCACATGGAGAGATTACCTATTATCAACAACCTGATGATTACAAAACCCGACAGAAAAACAATAAAGAGGCGATTAAGAAAGTTGAGAAAATCTACAAGAAAGCCGATATATGGGCTCAAGAGACTTCAGACCATCGCGTCATACTTGTCATCAGGGTCCCAATAGGCAGCGACAACTATAAGTTCGGCATCGCCAATGATCAGGGACAAGTCATTCTTGAACCCAACTATGCCTGTTGCTACTATTGCCCTTCCATCAGCAAGGGAATGGAAGAAATCCCGACAAAACCCTTGTGGAGGGAAAAAGGACAGACCGACAGCCACTTTGCCGACAAGACCTTCAGCCTGTGGCACGACGAGACGCCTGCCTCCATCCTCGCCAGCGACGGCGAAAAGTTCATCATTTTCAGCATGGAAGGAACCAAGTTGGCCGAAATCCCCGATTTCTGGTCAATGACCTACTTTCATGGCTATTTCCTTTTTGGCGTTTCTGACAACGACATCGCCTCTCAACAATTTGAGCAGACGTTGGCAATCAGAGCTCAAGGAGGTGAACAATACAAAAGCGGGCTGCCTGAAGGACAGAAATACAGACCCTATCAAGTCACAACCTCCGACGGTAAACCTGTCGCAAGGGGAGAGCAGAGCCTATACATCTACAACAACATACAAGGGACAAATGCATTCCAATACTATGTGAGAGATGACGATGGAATCCTTCGGACAGGCGCTGCCATGTGGGGCGAACAGAAAGGCAACATTCCTTCCTATTTCACATCGTTAGACTACGATGATGAAAACGGCCGATGGATGGTGAAAGAGCAGAAGCTACGGGATGCCGTTCCATACGATGCCGACAAACACACCGGCATCCATTACTTTGACGAAGGTGAGCGCATGTTCTACGTCGGAGGAAAGAAACCTAAGGATCATAAAGGCTTGAAGGACGAATGGTTTTATGACGATGCCATCAACTTCTACTCACAAATAGTCACACAGAACGACATCGTGACAAAGCCGTGGGCACTCTATTACTTTGTCGAGGCCTTGAACGAGAAGCTGGGAGCGGAAATGATCTCAAACGAAAACGCCGTGGAGTATCTCGAAGACCTCAGCAAGGATATGTATAACTATGAGATGAAACATCTGCAGGAAACCTTGTCATCGCTTGAAGCCTGTTCACAGACTTTTCCACAGCTCGTCACGCTGCTCGACGCCTACGACAAAATCGACAATAGCCACATGTTCTCAGAGAAAGAGACAACCTTGCGCAACAAACTCACTCAAAGAGTCAAGTCATCGCAGTCCTATCAGGAGCGGATGAACACAGCCTTGGAGACCTTCTACGACCGTGTCACCAAATACGAAGCCGAAAAAGCAGAGATTGCTGCCGCTGCTCAGGAACTCTACGAACAGCAACAGCGTGAACTTGCGGCCGAGCAGGCCCGCCAGGAACAAGAGGAGGCAGAAAGGCGGTTGCAACAGCAGCAACAACAGCAGAACGCAAATGCCAACCTTGGACTAATGATCCTCGACCTATTCAATCAGAACCTGCAGGCTGGCATGAACAGCAATGCCACGACGAACCGTTCACGCGTCAATGCCAACCCCTATGCCGGGAGTACAACCACGACCTCTGCCAGCAGTAGCAGCGACAGTTTCTCCCCCACCAAGCATACCGTAAAGAAACAAGTGACCTGCGACACCTGTCATGGGAACAAGAAGTGCACGATATGCAAGGGAAGCGGCAAGAGCAAAGCTACCTACAGCAACGGTGAACACAAGCAGTGTGATGCCTGCAGCGGCTCAGGCCAATGCTTCATCTGCGACGGCAAGGGTTATAAAATACGGTATGAAACAGAATGACCTTATAAGAAATTAACAAATTGACTGTTCAGTATATCATTATCAGCATCGTTGTGACTGTTGCCGTTGGCTATGCTATTCAGAAAACAATCAACATCTTCCGCCATAAAGAAACGGAAGACCCGCTTTGTGCCGGTTGTACTCTGAAAAAACAATGCCAAAGGAAAAACGAGAAAAAGAACACTATCGGGCTGACAGCACCTTGCACAGACCATCAATGACACAGAACTTCACATCGCGACCCGCAAAAGGCATACCATAGACCTTTTGCGGGTCGTTGTGATAATGGGGCCTGGGGTCTAGTTCAAGCACTTTGCGGAGAGTCACGGTTTCTTCTTCTGATAAGAGTGCGGCCACTTCGTCAGGTATGACAACGTCAAGCCGTCGGATGGGATTAGCATCAACAAAACCGCTCCGCACACCTTCATGACAGTCGGCATAAGCCACATAAGGTTTGATGTCGAAAATTGGGGTTCCATCCATCAAGTCTGCTCCAGCCACATGAAGTACCGGACCTCTGACACTCTCCCACTCCACCTCAATGAGTTTCACCGAAGACAACCCGATAGGGTTCGGCCGAAAGGGTGAGCGAGTGGCAAAGACTCCCATTCGGGTATTGCCGCCCAACAGGGGTGGCCGCACTGTCAGCGAGTTGGCATCATGTCTGTTGGCAGAAAAAGCCCATATCAGCCAAAGATAATCGAAGTTTTCAATTCCCCTCAGCGCATCAGCATTGCGGAATGCTGTTTCGAAGATGATTTCACCGCGCAGTTCCTCGACGAGTCCACTCTGCTTGGGAATACCGAACTTGGAAGAGAAGGGAGAGTGGAAGTGGGCTATTGTCTTGAGTTCCATTTCTTTAGTTCCTCATCTTTAATTTCGCGCTCTATCTCTTCAAGCGACCGTTCACCCGACAAGACACTTTTCACCCATACACAAACGACAAAACATACCACCGTCACAACGGCACTTAAAAGCCACTTCAACAGTTCACTTGCTATGGGACACACACTCAGGAAGGTGATGCCGACAACGGCAGGAATTCCAAAAAGCAGCAAGTCGGCACCCGACTTGATTTTATAGCTATCTTCAACACGCCGATACTCATCATTGGCACTTAGCAGTTGTTTTCGATGTGCCATCCAGTATTTTTCAAATTCGTTGTTCATCCCAACTGTTCTTTTCATCTATTTAAAGGTAAATTAAATCGGCAAAGACACTGTCGCTGACAAAGATACCTTCTCGTGTCAGATGGAGTCGTCCACCATCCAAAGCCAGCAGTTTCCGGCTGATAGCAGGTGCTGCCGACCGTACCAAGAAGCTACGGAAAGGTTCTTGCAGGCTGTCAACCTCTATACCGTCTTTTGTCCGGAGGGCTGTCGTAATGAGGTCATTATATCGGGTCTTCCCGTCAATGGCTTCTTGCCCAAAGGGTCTACGACCAGCCTCGATGGCATCGATATAGCCCGACAGGTCAGCCTCATTCCATGAACGCGTGGCCTGGTCATAGGAATGAGCCGCTGCCCCGATACCGATGTATGGAACGTCATGCCAGTAGCTGCTGTTATGGCGCGAATGGAAGCCTGGTCGGGCCCAGTTGCTGATTTCATAATGCTCATAGCCTGCCGCGGCAAGACTCTCCGAGAGAAGGGCATACATCTGTCGGGAGAGTTCGTCATCGATGGGCGACACTTCTCCCCTTTCCATCATTCTGGTCAAAGGCGTGCCTTCTTCATACATCAGACTATAGGCAGAGACATGCTCTACGTCCAAAGACAACAGGGCATCGATATCAGACCGCACGTCGGCAAGTGTTTCGTCGGGAAATCCAAACATCAGGTCCAGCGAGATATTGCCGATGCCGGCTTGTCGCAACCGACGGACGGCACGGGCTACATCCGTACTTTTGTGGCGCCGCCGGACAAATCGCAGCCGAGCGTCGTCAAACGTCTGGGCTCCCATACTGACACGGTTGACGGGCAAGCGGCGGAGGCCTTCGGCATAGGTTTCCGTCACATCGTCAGGATTGCATTCGATAGTGACCTCCATGTCGTCGTCGAGGTAAGCGCCGTACACATTATATATATTATAGAAGAGCTTTCCCAGCAACTCCATCGACAACAACGAGGGAGTCCCGCCGCCAAGATATATGGTCTTCAGCCGATGCCCCTCCATATCAGGCTTCCTCATCATGAGTTCCCTGACAAGAGCATCAACATATCGAGCCTGCAGGCCGGAACCCACCGTAGAGTAAAAGTCACAGTACAAACAGCGGCTCTTACAAAACGGTATATGTATGTAAAGACCAATAGGATACATCTCACTAAACAGATAAAAGGGGCACGCAAAACCCGAATTTTTCTGCAAAAATACTAAAAGTTTTAAATCTTTTGCACTTTTCCCGAAATTGTTTTGGTTTTTTGGCGAAAAATGTCTAATTTTATGGCCGTTTAGCAAAAATGACACCTAAATCACTTAAATCTATAACGCGATATGAAAGTATATCAGACAAACGAAATCAAGAACATTGCCCTCATTGGCAGTGCGGGTAGCGGCAAGACCACTCTTGCCGAAGCCATGCTTTTTGGTAGTGGAATCATCAAGCGCCGTGGTACTGTAGAACAGAAGAACACGGTCAGCGACTACTTCCCCGTGGAACAGGAATACGGCTACTCCGTCTTCCCGACAGTCTTCCATGTTGAATGGAATGGAAAGAAGCTCAACTTCATCGACTGCCCAGGCTCCGACGACTTCGTGGGCGGTGCCATCACTGCGTTGAACGTCTGCGACCAGGCCGTGCTTCTCGTTAACGGAACCTATGGTCCCGAGGTAGGAACGATGAACTCCTTCCGCAACACCGAAAAGCTTCATAAGCCCGTCATCTTCCTCGTCAATCAGCTTGACAAGGAAAACTGCGACTTCGACATCATCGTCAACAACCTTAAGGAGACCTACGGACAGAAGTGCGTTCCCGTGCAGTTCCCCGTAGCCACAGGGCCCAACTTCAATGCCATCATCGACGTGCTCACCATGAAGAAGTATTCATGGAAGCCCGAGGGCGGTATGCCCATCGTTGAAGACATCCCCGCCGACCTGCTCGACAAGGCTCAGGAAATGCGCGCCACCCTCGTAGAGGCTGCCGCCGAGAACGATGAAGCCCTGATGGAGAAGTTCTTTGAAGACGAGAACCTCAGCGAAGACGAAATGCGCACAGGCATCCGCAAGGGTCTCGCCAGCCGAGGCATGTTCCCCATCTTCTGTGTCTGCGCCGGCAAGGACATGGGTGTCCGCCGCCTGATGGAATTCCTCGGCAACGTCGTGCCCTTCGTCACCGACATGCCCAGCGTCAAGAACACACGCGGACAGGAAGTCGCTCCCGACAGCAATGCCCCCACAGCCCTCTACTTCTTTAAGACTGGTCTGGAACCCCATATCGGTGAAGTCACCTACTTCAAGGTGATGAGCGGAACCGTAAAGCCCGGCGACGACCTCAACAACGCCGACCGTGGCTCCAAGGAGCGTATCGGACAGATTTTCGCCTGTGCCGGAGCCAACCGTATTCCCGTCGACGAGTTGAAAGCCGGCGACATCGGTTGCACCGTCAAACTGAAGGATGTCAAGACAGGCAACACCCTCTGCGCCAAGGAAGGTGAGATGCAGTTCGACTTCATCAAATACCCCAACTCCAAGTACTCTCGTGCCATCCGCTCTGTCAATGCCAGCGACATGGAAAAGATGATGGCAGCCCTGCAGAAGATGCGCCAGGAAGACCCCACATGGGTTGTCGAGATGTCGAAAGAACTCAAACAGACCATCGTCCACGGACAGGGCGAATTCCACCTCCGCACTTTGAAATGGCGCATGGAGAACAACGAGAAGATACCCGTGGTCTACGACGAGCCGAAGATTCCTTATCGCGAAACCATCACCAAGGCAGCCCGCGCCGACTATCGCCACAAGAAGCAGTCAGGTGGTGCCGGACAGTTCGGTGAGGTACACCTCATTGTCGAGCCCTACACTGAAGGTATGGAACTGCCCACCGTCTTCAAGTTCGGTGGACAGGAGTACCGCATGAACGTCAAGGGACAGGAAGAAATCAACCTCGAATGGGGCGGCAAGCTCGTATTCATTAACTCTGTCGTCGGCGGCGCCATCGACGCCCGCTTCATGCCCGCCATTCTCAAGGGTGTCATGGAGCGTATGGAGCAAGGACCGCTCACCGGCTCCTATGCCCGCGACGTACGCGTCATCGTATATGACGGTAAGATGCACCCCGTCGACTCCAACGAACTGTCCTTCATGCTCGCTGCCCGACAGGCCTTCTCCGCAGCCTTCAAAGAGGCCGGCCCGAAGATCCTCGAGCCTATCTACGACCTTGAAGTACTCGTTCCCGCCGACTACATGGGCGATGTCATGAGCGACCTGCAGGGCCGCCGCGCCATCATCATGGGTATGGACAGTGAGGGCGGCTACCAGAAACTCTCTGCCAAGGTGCCTCTGAAGGAGCTCTCCAACTACTCCATCTCCCTCAGCTCCATCACCGGCGGACGTGCCTCGTTCACAACCACCTTCTCAAGCTACGAACTCGTGCCGAACGATGTCCAGCAGGCACTCATCGCAGCCCACGAAGCTGAAGCAAAGGACGAAGACTAATAATCTTCCCTTCCCGCCTATACATAACCCCCTTGAGGCCAATGTCTCAAGGGGGTTGTACGTTTTCCGACCTGCGATAGTTCAGGACTGCCTCGGCGATGTCTTAGCCCCCTGATCATTATCAGGCACAGGTAATAGTGTTAACAAGCACAGGTAATAGTGTTAACAAGCACTGATAATGGTGTTAACAAGCACTGATAATGGTGTTAACAAGCACTGATAATGGTGTTAACAAGCACTGATAATCGGATTATCTGTGCTTGTTAACACGATTACCTGTGTGAGATAATAATTCCGGTCCTATCTATCGCCACCCACGAAGCTATCTATCGACACTCCCGAAGCAGCCTATCGACACTCCCGAAGCGGCCTATCGACACTCCCGAAGCGGCCTATCGACACTCCCGAAGCGGCCTATCGACACTCCCGAAGCAGCCTATCGACACTCCCGAAACTAAGAGTTGCCAAAACCGAAAGGAAGTCATCATAATCTCGCTGTTCAACACCTAAAAAACTAATTCTCCTTTTCAGTTTTACGGATAAGTGCCTTGAGTTGTCGGGGTGTCAGCGTAACAAAGGTGAGTGCATAGCCGTTGTGCTCACCTGCGGAGCCGTCTTCGAAGAACACGGCAAGGTGGTTGTTGCTGAGAAATTCCATGGTAGAATAGGCTGCACCGCCGTCTTGGATGGTCAGGATGTCATGCCATGTCCTGCAGTCGTCAGTGCTCACAGCCAGCTGGAGTTGGCGGCGATCTTTCGGGTGCTTGAGGTAAGTGTGCAGATAAGTGTGCTTCATAAAAGGCACTTTGATGATGTCGGCATTGCAGGGGTTGCCGTTGTATATGCCGTCGTTACGCCACTGCTGCTCCCAGTTGACGGCTGAGGCATCGGCACGATTGAAGCCTCGTGCCCCTCGCTGTCGCACGGAAAGGAGAATGCTGTCGTTGTCGAGCTGGACCATTTTCGACTCATCGCAGTGGTCGTAGGCCAGCGTCGGCCCTAAGGTCCAGTGGTTTCCTTCATCGGCAGACGAAAGGATGTAACATCCGCTACTGCCCTCCCAAGTACCGGTTGGGAGTCCCATGAGGGTGTTGGTGGCGAACATCACCGTTCCGTCGCGGGTGAGGAGTCCTTTGCCGGAGGTAGCGAAAATGCTCCAGAACCCCAGGGAGTCTGTTGTGCCGTGGACGGCATCGGTGAAGCCTTGTGCCGTAAGCTCGCGAGGTGACGACCAGGTCTGCCCGTCGTCATCGCTGACTGTGATGCCGATGTGGCGCATCGACTGGAAGTATCCGTTCTTTCCAGCTGCCATCAGACAGATCAGTCGGCCGCCGGCAGTACGGACGAGGGCAGGGTCGCCAAA
Source organism: Prevotella sp. (assembly GCA_017445845.1). GTDB lineage: Bacteria > Bacteroidota > Bacteroidia > Bacteroidales > Bacteroidaceae > Prevotella. The sequence goes on along the minus strand of JAFSRY010000035.1, from coordinate 37,334 downwards.
GCCATACTGGCCGTCGGAAGCGGCGTCGCCCTTTGCAACGATGACTTGGGGTGACCATGTGCGACCGCCGTCAAAGCTGCGACGGACGGCGACATCGATGCGATGGTTGCCAAGATCAAGGTTGGAGTCATAACGACGATCATAGGCAACAACGACATTTCCCTTGCGGTCGAGGGTCATCGCCGGGATGCGATAGAAACGGCAATTATCGGTGGTAGGAATGCATACCAGACGCTGCAGCTCATAGATGCAGGCCTCACCATCAGGGTCGCCAAGGCCTTCAAGCAGGGCATCGACCACGGCTCCGGGTCGTGCATTCTTACGAATGTCGGCAGTGAGCCAGAGATGGGACTGAAACTGCGTCGAGGGGGATAGCAGGAGTTCTAACGAATCCTCTTTCGGAAGGACTGACGCCAACCGCTGCGGCGACGATTCGGCATAGAACTCATCGCCTTGACTCTGATAGAGCTCGACGTTGCTGATGCTCTTACGGGTGTCGCCTTTCAAAACGACTCGCAACTCCCGGGGGAATGTCTGTTTCAGGCTGTCTGGAAGGTAGATGTGAAGCAGTACACAGCGAGGGTTGCCCCGCCCCGTTGTATGATAGCCTTGGGTGACTGTTATCTGTGACAGGGCGGGCTGAGTAAGAAGGACTGAAAGCAATGCGATTACTAACCGGAAGAAACAGATGCCTCCGTTATTCGAACAGATCTTTGGGGTTGTCAGCGACCTTAAGGCGCTGTGCCGGGGTGTTTTCTTTTTGTTTCTCATCGTGGACATAGGCATGTTGGTTGATCTTCCGATAGTCTTCGGCTAACTCAAGCAGGTGACGGAAGATAATCATCCGGTCAAATGGCATCCGCCCTGAAAGATATACTTTCTTATGATGTTTAAACCAGTTGAAGAGCTGAAAGTCTTCTTTATGATGCTTTGACGGACGTTTCTTATTCGTCTTCAAAAACGAGACATACTCGTTATAATGTTGCATCCAGATTTCGTCTTGTGACATAGGAGGAGTCAGGAGTTATAAGTTTTCAACTTATCGCAGAGTTCACGAATGCTATGGAAAAGTAGATTGGGCTTTTCGGCGAGCAGGACTTCATCGGGTAACGGACCGCTGTTGACGGCAATGGTGAAACAGCCTGCGGCAACACCTGCACGGATGCCCATTGGGGCATTCTCTATAACGATGCCTTGCTCGGGATGGGCGCAACCAGCCTTCTGGAGTCCTTTCAGATAAGGCTCTGGTGCAGGTTTCCCATGAGCGACATCATAGGCTGTCACGATATGCTCTTCGTCGACAAAGGCTCCGAAGTCGCGTGTCAACCTACTGATGAGGGGCCGCTGGGCACTTCCGGTGACGATGCATATCTGCAGACCGTCGGACTTGAGCATCTGCATCAAGTCAATGACACCGTCGATGATGGGAGCCTCGGGCATCAGATGGAACAGTCTGGCTTTTTCATCGTACATGGCCTGCGCCTCCTGTTCGGTGATGTCCCTACCCTGCTGCTGGCACACCATCTGCCGAATGGTGTCGACACCACGCTGCCCCTCTGTCATATATGAGTCGTGGGCGGTCATGCGGATGCCGAATTTCGACATGGCCTCTATCCATGCTACGGTATGAAGGGGCATACTGTCATACAGCACACCATCCATGTCGAAAAGGGCACAAGCCCATCCCGTCCCTAAGGGAGGAGGGAGACTATCATGATGTTTGAAATCAAATGGAACTCCCTCCTCTTTTGAGGAGTGTCGGGATGGGGCTTTCTCTTCAATCTTCACTTTTCGCTTTTCAATCTTTCCTGTATGGCCTTGCTCTCGACCTCGTAGCCAGGCTTGTTGAGCAAAGCGAACATATTCTTCTTATAGGCCTCAACACCAGGTTGGTTGAAGGGGTTCACACCCAGAATGTTTCCGCTGATGCCGCAACCGATTTCGAAGAAGTAAAGCAACTGGCCGATGTAATATTCATCGAGCACGGGAACAGAAAGAAGAATGTTGGGCACGCCACCGTCGACATGGGCCAGACGGGTTCCCAATTCCGCCATCTTGTTCACTTCGTCCACACGTTTGCCGGCAAGGAAGTTCAGTCCGTCAAGATTCTCTTCATCGAAGGGGAAGTCGACGCGATGGTTCGGCTGTTCAATGCTGATGACGGTCTCGAAGATGGAACGCTCGCCTTCCTGTATCCATTGCCCCATGGAGTGAAGGTCAGTGGTAAAGTCGCACGATGCCGGGAAGATACCCTTGTTCTCCTTACCTTCCGACTCACCGTAGAGTTGCTTCCACCATTCAGCAATGAAATGCAGCTTGGGTTGATAGTTCACCATGATTTCAATCTTCTTCCCACCTTCATTGTAGAGGGCATTACGGACGGCTGCATACTGTGCGGCTATGTTTTCCTCGAAGGGAACGCTGGGAGCCGTAGCCTTTTCCATGTCCTGAGCACCCAGAACAAGGGCTTTGATGTCGAAACCGGCAATGGCAATGGGCAGCAAACCTACGGGAGTGAGCACTGAGAAACGGCCACCCACATTGTCGGGAATGACAAAGGTCTTATAGCCTTCCTTCGTAGCACACGAACGGGCAGCACCCTTCACGGCATCGGTGACGGCAACGATTACTTCCTTAGCCTCGGCCTTACCGCGCTGAGCCTCACACTGCTTCTTCAAAAGACGGAAGGTAAGGGCGGTCTCGGTGGTCGTTCCCGACTTTGAGATGTTGATGACGCCAAACTTCTTCGTCTTCAGATACTCCGTGAGTTCAAACAGATAGTCCTCTCCGATGTTGTTGCCGGCAAAGAGAACTTCGGGGGTCTTTTCTGCTCCGAAAGACTTGCCAAGGGCTTCGATGACGGCACGGGCACCGAGATAGCTTCCACCGATACCGGCGACGACGACCACCTCGCACTTAGCGCGGAGGGTGTCGGCAACAGCCTGCACTTCGTCGAGGAAAGCAGGGGTTATGCTGCTGGGCAGATGGAGCCAGCCAAGGAAATCGTTACCGGGACATGTGCCGGCCTCGAGAGCCTGCTGTGCCTCTTTCACTTTGGGTTCATAAGCCTTCACTGCTCCTTCGCCGAGGAAACATGCGGCCTTTGTAATGTCAAGTGTAATCTTCTTCATTTTCTTATTATAATTATGATATTCTATTATTTATATATTTTTTCTTTGCTGCAAAGTTACGAATAAGTGAGCAAACGGCAAAAGGAAACCTCAAGTTTTTTGGGTCGTTTGATGGTTTTGTGATTCAGAAAGATTTGGGTAACTTCCCTAAACGACAAAACGACTCATTACCTAAACGACAATCTTTACCTTCAGGGCGTCAACTCCTATCTTCTCTTCAAGCTGCAAGGCATGAAGGGCTTCGTAAAGCAATGGAGAAGGTATCGGGAGTCTGTTGAATTCCTCAAGGGAATGCTCTTTCCCATCGGCAAGGGCAGCAAGAATCTGTTCTTCGACCGCTGCCGTCTCCTTCAGTCTTTCTGTCTCTGTCTTCTTTTGCTCAATACATACGTCGCACTGCCCACAATGATAGTCATTGGGCAGCTTTTCGCCGAAGTAGTTCAAAAAGAAGGAACTCCTGCAGATGTTTTTGGCTGTAGCATACGTCATCATCGCCTCTATACGCCTGACATATTGTTGTCGTCGGTCTTCGTAGATGGAGGCAGGAATGACGACGCGTTCACCATCTTCCCTGTTTTGCAGATAGGTAATATAGGGTGTCTTACGCTGAGGGATATAGGTAAGGATGCGTCGTTGACCGAGTCCTTTGAGCAGCTGATAGAGACCGACAGGACTGAGTCCCGTTTCCTTACAGATTAAGGCCTCATTGATATAGACGAAATCGACAAAGAGCCCTCCATAGTTGCGCAACAGTGCCGTGACGACTTTATCTTCCTCGGGCGTAAGGCTGTTGAGCCGGTATAATTCGTCGCGTTCGAGGATGAACTTGAGCCTCGCTGCATTGTCCGGGTCAGGATTATATTCGATGTAACCAGCCTGCTGCAACAGCTTCAGTGCTGACTCCAGAAGAATGGTATTATGATGAAAACAATGGCAGAACTCCATGATGTTGAAGGCAAAGACATGTCCGTAACCGCTTCCGACACCAATCTGATAGTAAGAGCCAAGGTTGTCATAAACCTTCTTGATATACTCGCGCTCGGGATAATTCTCGGCGATACGACGATGGAGTTTATTGCCGTCACTGGTGTCATAAAGCAAGACGGCATAGGCTTTCTTTCCGTCACGGCCGGCACGTCCTGCTTCTTGGAAATAGGCTTCGGGTGAGTCGGGACAATCCAAGTGGATGACCGTGCGAACATCGGGTTTGTCGATGCCCATACCGAAAGCATTGGTGGCGACTATGACGCGCACCTTGCTGTCTTGCCATTCTTTCTGTCGTGCATCTCTGAGCTCATGGTTCAGGCCTGCATGATAGTATGTGGCACTGATGCCATCCTTCGTCAGCAACTGAGCCACTTCCTTCGTCTTCTCTCGTGAACGGACGTAGACGATGGATGTGCCAGGCACGGCAGATAGTATTTTTGTCAACTCCGAATATTTGTCGGAGGCTGTTCGGACTACATAGGAAAGGTTTTTACGCTCAAAACTCATTCGGAAGACGCGGAAGCCTCTGTCAGGGAAGTCCTCAGCCACCATTCCCTCCGAAGAATTGTCTGAGGGTCGCTGTAACTTATCGATGATGTCATCAAGGACATCCAGTGTGGCTGTTGCTGTCAGCGCCAGCACCGGGGCGTCGGGCTTCATCTTCCGGATGTCGACGATGTGAAGATATGACGGTCGGAAGTCATAGCCCCACTGTGAGATACAGTGAGCTTCGTCAACGGTGATGAAGCTCACCTTGATGCGTCTCAGCTTGTTTTGAAAGAGTTCCGAACCAATGCGCTCTGGCGAGATATAAAGAATCTTCACTCCACCGAAGATGGCATTCTCAAGAGCAGTGATGGTCTCCGTCCGGGTCATTCCCGAGTAGATGGCAGTGGCTTGAATGCCACGTCGACGCAAGTGCATCACCTGATCTTTCATCAAGGCGATGAGTGGGGTAATGACGATGCACACACCCTCCATTGACAAGGCGGGTATCTGAAAGCAGATACTTTTTCCTCCGCCCGTCGGCATCAGACCCACCGTGTCGCGACGGGAACAGATACTTTCGATGATGTCACGCTGAATGCCTCGGAAAGAGTCGTAACCGAAGTACTTCTTCAGCAAATACTCATTCTGTTTTTCCATCACTCACTCTCAGAGGGTCTGATGTCCTCAATCTGCAGCTGCACCATACCTCGTTTGAAGACATTCTCCTCAAGCGTGTAGGCAATGTCGAAGGCCCGCTTCGACTTGATATACCGTGCCGATTGGCTTTGTCCGAAAGCGATGCCGCTAAGGACGTTGCTCGACTTCGAGTCGACCAGTTCAAGTTTGATATGCTCTTGGTCGCGGCCAACGACTTTCGAGGTTCCGTAGTCATAGACGTTCAGCGTCGCAAACATTGGTTTGGGGTTGTCCGGCCCAAAAGGAGCAAAACGCTTCAAGTCGGCATAGAGTCGTTTAGTGATGTCTTTGAAGTCGACGACGGCATCAATGCTGAGATTCGCCTCGGTCTGTTCAGGCTGAATATGGTCATCGACATATTTCTGGAAACGGCGGCGGAACTCCGGGATGTCATCCCAGCGCAGGGTCAGTCCACAGGCATAGGTATGACCGCCGAAATTGACCAGCAGGTCGCGACAGCTCTTAATGGCTGAATAGATGTCGAAACCTGCGATGGATCGGGCTGACCCCGTGGCATAATCGCCGTCGCGGGTCAGCACGACAGTCGGACGGAAATATATTTCTGTCATTCGCGATGCGACAATGCCGATGACGCCCTTCTTCCAACCTTCATCGTAGAGGACGATGGACGACTGATGGCGCTGACTCTCAATACGTTCGACAATCTGGTTGGCTTCTTCTGACACTTGCCGGTCAACATCCTTTCGCTGTTCGTTGTACTCATCAATGTGCTCCGCCTGTTTAAGGGCCACAGAGAAGTCTCGCTCTACAAGGAGGTCTACACTCTCCTTACCGCTTTCCATTCTTCCCGAAGCATTAATGCGAGGTCCGATCTTGAAGACGATGTCAGACATCGACAGTTCCCTTCCCTGCAGACCGCAGATGTCGATGATGGCCTTCAGTCCGATGCTCGGGTTCTGGTTGAGCTGTTTCAGTCCGTGGAAGGCCAGGATACGGTTTTCATCGACAACGGGCACAAGGTCGGCGGCAATACTCACGGCACAGAAGTCAAGCAGTGGGATGAGCCGCGAGAAGGGGATGCCGTTGTTCTTGGCAAAGGCCTGCATCAACTTAAACCCGACTCCACAGCCACAGAGGTTCTTGAAAGGATAGCTGTCATCCTCACGCTTTGGGTTGAGGATGGCGACGGCAGGCGGCATCACCTCGTCGGGCACATGATGGTCGCAGATGATGAAGTCGATGCCGAGCGACTTGGCATAGGCTATCTCGTCGACGGCCTTAATGCCACAGTCAAGGATAATGATGAGTTTGACACCAGTTTCCTGCGCATATTGCAGGCCCTTTTTGCTGATACCGTAGCCTTCGTCGTAGCGATCGGGAATGTAATAGTCGATGTTTGAATAGAACTGCTGCAGGAATTTGTAGACCAACGCCACGGCGGTACATCCGTCCACATCGTAATCACCATAGACCAGGATGCGCTCCTTCCTCCCCATCGCATCGTTCAGACGGTCTACAGCCAAATCCATGTCCTTCATTAGGAACGGATTGATGAGGTCAGCCAGCTGGGGCCGGAAGAACCGCTTTGCTGCCGACTCGGTATTTATTCCCCGTTGCAACAGGAGTTGGGCGAGAATGGGACTGATGGTCAGTTTCTCACCAAGCTCCTGCGCCGTCAGCGTCTCCTCGGGCGTAAGTGGTTTGTAAATCCATTTGAATTGCATGTATATATTTTCTTTTTTTATTTTCGTCTTCAGGCGCCATATGGGTACATTTCCCCAAATTAGCGTGTAAAGTTACTGAAAATAATCCGAACACCCAATAGTTGCCTTTTCTTTTTACGAAAAATTAATATGTTGACAAATAGAAATCACAAATCTTCGTTTCGGCGGTGGTATTGCGAGGCTTTCTTATTGTCGGTAGCAAAACCTCTGATTTGTACTTGTTGCAAGTAATACGATTACCTCATATAAGTAACACGATACTCACAAACATGCAATAGGCATACCTCTATGAGATACAAATTTCAGAAAACAGAAAGGGCAGTCACAAGGCACATAACCGGCTCTGTGACTGCACTTTAGACTCGCCTGTGGAGATGCCTTAACAGGGCTGCTGCCCATAAGGCTGTCCGAAATAATTATTGTTTCTTGAGTTCGTCGAGGAGGGCGCGGAGCGAAGCTATCTTTTCCTCTGCGTCGCTCTGCTTTTTGCGTTCGAGGGCAACGACGGCCTCTGGGGCATTCTGCACGAAACGCTCATTGGAGAGTTTTTTCTTCACACCCTGCAGGAAACCCTCAAGATGTTTCAGCTGCGTTTCAGCCTTTTCGATTTCAGCCTCTACGTCAATCAGCGAACCAAGCGGAATGGCATATTCCGTCATGCCCACCATAAAGGTGCTGGCAGTGCTGTCTTTCTCACTGACTGAGACAATAGTTTCAAGGTTTGCCATTTTCACGACGGCATCGTCATACTGTCCCAGCAGTTGTGAGTTGACCACTTGTAGTGTCAGCTTTTCCTTGTTGGCGATGTTCTTTTGGGCACGGACTGTGCGCACACCACTGACCACTTGCTTGATAGTTTCCACGTTATCGAGCAGGAGTTTCTCGTCTTCTGTCGGAGCACTGAGCTTCAGTTCCTGACGCATGATGCTTTCGCCATCCTTGCGCTCGCAGAGTGCCTGCCAGAGCTCTTCGGTGATAAACGGCATGAAGGGATGGAGCATCTTAAGCAGCTTGTCGAAGAAATCGAGTGTGGCTTCGTAGGTCTTGGTGTTGATGGGCTGCTGCTTTCCGTCGATATAGGCGGGCTTCACCATCTCGAGATACCAACCGGAAAACTCGTCCCAGAACAGTTTATAGACCGCCATGAGTGCCTCAGAGATGCGGTATTTGGAGAACAAGTCGTCGAGTTCGGTTGCCACTTCCTTCAACTTGGCTTCAAACCACTTTACAGCAAGTTGCTCTGCCCCAGTCTGTTCGATGTCATCGCTTACCTGCCAGCCCTTGACGAGACGGAAGGCGTTCCATATCTTATTATTGAAGTTGCGACCCTGTTCGCAGAGCGATTCGTCGAAAAGGATGTCATTGCCGGCAGGAGCCGAGAGCATCATGCCCATGCGCACACCATCGGCACCGAACTTCTCGATGAGTTCGATAGGATCGGGCGAGTTGCCCAGCGACTTCGACATCTTACGTCCGAGTTTATCACGAACGATACCCGTGAAATAGACATGCTTGAAAGGCATATCGCCAATATACTCATAGCCAGCCATAATCATACGGGCAACCCAGAAGAAGATGATGTCGGGACCGGTCACGAGGTCGGCAGTGGGATAGTAGTATTTAATCTCTTCGTTGCCGGGGTTGTTGATGCCGTCGAAGAGGGAGATGGGCCATAGCCAGGAAGAAAACCATGTATCGAGGGCGTCTTCATCCTGACGCAAATCGGCATCGGTCACCGTCGGGTCTTTCTCCTGAGCCAGCAAGAGTGCCTTCTCGCGGGTCTCGGCAACGACGAAGTCGCCTGCCTCATTGTAATAATAGGCAGGAATGCGATGGCCCCACCAAAGCTGGCGCGAGATACACCAGTCTTGGATGTTCTCCAGCCAATTCTTATAAGTGTTCTTGTATTTGGCAGGATAGAACTTCAGTTCGTCGTTCATCACGGGGGGCAGTGCGATGTCGGCAAAGTGCTTCATCGAAAGGAACCACTGCATCGAGAGGCGGGGCTCAATGGCGGTATCGGGGTTGCGTTCTGAATAGCCCACTTTATTGGTATAGTCCTCGATCTTCTCCATCAGACAGGCTTCCTGAAGGTCCTTTGCAATCTGCTTGCGGCAGTCCATACGGTCCATGCCGACGTAGAGAGGACTCTGCTCGGAGATGGTGCCGTCGGGATTAAAGATGTCGATGGTTTCCAGATTGTGGGTCTTGCCAAGCATATAGTCGTTGGTGTCATGAGCAGGGGTCACCTTCAAGCAACCCGTACCGAACTCGATGTCGACATACCGGTCTTCGATGACAGGGATGACGCGGCCCACAAGGGGTACGATGACTCTCCGTCCCTTCAACCACTGGTTCTTGGGGTCTTTCGGATTAATACACATGGCGGTATCACCCATGATGGTCTCCGGACGTGTTGTAGCGACAACGGCATAATAGCCTTTCGCATCCTTATGAATGATGTTGCCTTCATTCTTCAACTCTTCCTGATTGTCCAGATGGTCTAATCCGTCAACATAATATTTAAGGTGGAACAGATGGCTCTGCTCTTCTTTATAGATGACCTCCTCAGTTGAAAGGGCGGTGAGAGCCTTCGGGTCCCAGTTGACCATGCGCAGTCCACGATAGATGAGACCTTTATTGTAGAGGTCGACAAAGACCTTGATGACACTCTCCGAACGCTTCTCGTCCATCGTGAAGGCCGTACGGTCCCAGTCGCAGCTGGCACCGAGACGACGCAACTGCTTCAGGATGATGCCGCCATGTTCGTGCGTCCAGTCCCAGGCATGTTCGAGGAACTGCTCGCGGGTCAGGTCGTGCTTCTTGATACCCTGTTCGGCAAGTTTCTTTACCACCTTAGCCTCTGTTGCAATAGAAGCATGGTCGGTGCCCGGAACCCAACAAGCGTTCTTGCCTTCCATACGGGCGCGGCGAACCAAGATATCCTGAATGGTGTTGTTGAGCATGTGACCCATATGGAGCACACCGGTCACATTGGGCGGAGGAATCACGATTGTGTAGGGCTCGCGTCCGTCGGGCTTACTCGAAAATAATTTGTGGTCCAACCAATACTGATACCATTTTCCTTCAACCTCTTTCGGGTCGTATTTGCTTGCTAATTCCATGATGTATTTTTAATTTTATATTGAGTACGCGTGTAAAAAACGGTGCAAAGTTACTCATTTTCCATTAAAAATTAGTACTTTTGCAACATAATTTAAAGAAATATGCATACAAGAGAAGAAAAGATGGCCGCCTTCGGCCGTTATCTGGACGTGCTCGACGCCCTCAGAGAGAAATGCCCGTGGGACCGCAAACAAACCAACGAGAGCCTCCGTCCGAACACCATTGAAGAAACTTTCGAGTTGGCCGATGCGCTGATGAAGGACGATAAAAACGAAATTTGCAAAGAGCTGGGCGACGTACTGCTACACATTTGTTTCTACGCCAAAATCGGCGAGGAACAAGAAGAATTCGACATTGCCGACGTATGCAACCGATCGGCTGACAAGCTCATCTTCCGACATCCACATGTCTACCACCCCTCACAGGTAGGAGCCAAAGACCCCAAGCCTCTGCCCTATCAACCGGATGAGTCGGCTAATCAGGACCAACAGAAAGACATCACCGTAACGCAAGTCCTACAGAACTGGGAACAGATAAAGCTGAAGGAAAAGGACGGCAACAAACGCGTACTTTCGGGCGTACCCAATGCGTTACCCAGCCTCATCAAAGCCTACCGCATTCAGGACAAAGCCCGCAACGTAGGATTCGACTGGGAAGACAAGCAGGACGTATGGGCCAAGGTGCACGAGGAATTGGCTGAGCTGGAAGCCGAACTCAACCGCGAAGACAAAGAGAAATCGACGCAGGAACTGGGCGACTTCCTTTTCTCGGTCATTAATGCCGCACGCCTCTACAAACTCAATCCTGATAACGCCCTGGAGATGACCAATCAGAAGTTCATCAGAAGGTTCAACTACGTCGAAGAACATTCTATCCGCATCGGAAAGCCGTTGACAGAAATGACTTTGGCGGAGATGGATGCACTTTGGGAAGAAGCCAAAGCAAAAGAATAAATATGAAAAAATCATTTCATTCATTATGGGGTATGGCAGCCTTAGGACTGGTCATCGCCTGCCAACCATCACCGCGCCACCAACCAGCCGAAACTATCGGCGACGAAGAGCAACAGGAAACCATCGACTCCACACGCTATGGTGTCTGTGGTGAAGGCACCTCCATGCATTCGCTCGAACTCATCACTAACGACGGCGATACATTGGTCTATAACTACAACACCGAGGAAGAACAGGTGGTCAGAGGAGGGCTGATGGTCGGCGACCGCATTGCCGTCATTGCCGACACCGACGAATACGGAGAACAAAGGGCATCACTCATCATCAACCTCACCTCGCTGTTGGGACGATGGCAAAGCATAGACAAGAACTTCGAGGTGCTGGAAGGAGGAACCATCAGTTCACATGTGCAGGCAGAAACCAACCCATGGTCGTCGTGGAAGGTTCTCAACGGTCAGCTGCTCTTCGACCGAGACACCTTCGACATTGTTGAGCTTGGAGCAGACTCCCTCTATCTCGAGAACAACTACGGCATCTACGTCTACAAAAGACAACAAGAATAAGAATGGAACCATTCAAAGTACACATTTTGGGCTGTGGAAGCGCACTGCCTACGACAAGACACAATGCTTCGTCGCAGGTCGTGGAACTGCGTGGAAAGCTCTTCATGATTGACTGTGGAGAAGGGACACAAATTGCCATGAGACGCTCGCGCATCAGCTTTGCCAACCTGCAGGCAGTGTTCATCTCTCATCTGCATGGCGACCACTGTCTGGGTCTCATCGGTATGATATCTACCTTCGGACTGCTGGGACGAACCCAGAAGCTTCATGTCTATGCTCATCCCAACCTGACACCGCTGTTCGAAAAACAAATGGAAATGTTCTGTCCCAACCTGGAGTACGAAGTGGAATTGCATCCCATTGACCCAGCCCACCAAAAGATAATTTATGAAGACAAAAGTCTCACCGTGGAAACAATTCCTTTGGACCATCGTGTGGCCTGCTGCGGCTTCCTGTTCAGAGAGAAACCCACTTTGCCACACATCCGCCGCGAGATGATTGACTTTTACCGGATTCCTGTTTCGCAAATCAACAACATCAAGAACGGAGCATCATGGACAACAGAGGAAGGCGAACTTGTGCCCAACGAACGCCTGACTCGACCCGCTGAACCTCCAAGGTCTTACGCCTATTGCAGTGACACCAGGTATTTGCCCCACCTCCACGAAATAGTAAAAGGCGTCGACCTGCTCTATCACGAAGCCACATACGGTGATGACAGAACCGACAAAGCCGGTGTCTATTTCCACAGTACAGCCCGACAAGCAGCACAAGTGGCACGGGATGCCAACGCCGGACACCTGATTATCGGACACTACAGCGCACGCTATGAAGACGAGTCGGTGCTGCTCAACCAAGCACGCGAAGTGTTTGAAAAAACCGACCTCACTGACGAACAGGTGGTGTTTGATGTTAAATAATCCTAATATACAGGACTTTTACATGCTTGCCATTTGGGAATATGGCCGAAAAACACTAACTTTGCGGTATCATTCATGAACTGATAACAACTTATGCGTATGACAAAAAAGTTACTCACTATAGCCTTCTCAGCCTTGCTGATGGTGGGAGTTCCCGTCACAGCACATGCAGGCAGTGCCATTGAAATCATCGAGAATGACTTCCAGGACATCACGATTATCGTCAATGGAAATGATTTGCATGTGGCAAATGCTCAAGGAGAAACTATTCAAATCTACAATGTAGCAGGTGTCTGCGTCCAGACCATTAAAGTCGACAGCCCCGACAAACACGTCACCCTCGACTTGTCGAAAGGATGTTACATCGTCAAAGTCGGAAAAACCGTCCGCAAAATCTCTATCAAATAAAGCATTGTCTTGAATCGGTCCCACCCCACCCCGTGGATTCTTCTTTTACTTTGTTGGCTTTGTGCCTGCCAAGGAGAGAGGAATTACTTTCGTCAAGAGGTGACGATGGCTAATTGGGCTTCCCAACATCAAACAGGACTTGTCGCTAACGACTCTATCATACGCATGAACATCGACTCACTTATAAGGGCCGATAACGACACCACTCTTCCAGACTACAGAACACGAAACTACTACAAAGCACGAAAACCATTTATCTGGATTTCACGCACCGACATCTATCCGCAACTCACCGACACCTTGCTCACTATTCTTGAAGGAGTGAGACAGTATGGTTTTGCCCCACAGAGATTTATGACTGACAGGGTCCGCAACGACCTTGCACACCTCGACTCACTGCAATTTGACGACAAGGACTACCAACTCGACAAAGTACTGGCAAGACTGGAATACAACCTGACAAAAGGTTTCCTGAGGTTTATCACGGGCGAACGCTTTGGATACATGAATCCGGAATATATCTTCAACCGTCTCGACCGCGATGATAAGTATCCGAACAAAGTTGTCTTCCGACGAGTCTTCGACATTCCCGTCGAGCACCCCGACAGTGCCTTCTTTGAAAAAGCTTTCAATCTGACAGGAACCGACGAAACGCTGTCCTTCGTCGAAGAATGTCGGCCGAAGTCTGACCTATTGAAAGCACTTACGGCAAGACTCGACTCCACCAACGACAAGGCATCACGTTCACGACTGATGGCCAACATGGAACGTTGCAGATGGCGATTGCTCGACCAGCCCGAAAACCACGAGAAACGTGTCGTCGTCAACATTCCGGCCTTCAGAGTCTGGGCTTTCGACCGCGACACGGCCTTCTCAATGAAAATCGCCTGCGGGGCTAAAAGGACCAAGACTCCTCTGCTTACCAGCAAAATCAACCGCATGGAAATGAATCCCCTGTGGATTATACCGAGAAGCATCATAGAAAAGGAAGTCATAGCCCATGTCGACGACAGTGCCTACTTCGCTCGCAACCACTACTTCATTCGGAACAAACAAACCGGCGATACAATCCCCCCACAGGAACTCACAAGGTCTATCCTCATGAATCCCAATTACATGATTGCACAGGAACGGGGAGCCGGCAACTCACTCGGACGTATTATCTTCCGATTCGACAATGCTTTTGCCGTCTACCTTCATGACACAAATTCGCCCGGAGTTTTCCGCCGGGACAACCGCGCCGTGTCTCATGGATGCGTACGGTTGGAACGTCCTCTCGACATGGCAGAGTTCCTTCTGAACGAAAAAAATCCAAAGACCATAGAGAAGATTTATTATTCGACTCATGTAAACCTGAAGGACAAAGAACGCATCGACAAAAGTAAAATGCTCTCTTCGCTCCCCCTCAGTCCAAGTGTGCCCGTCTTCATCACTTACTACACCTTGTTCCCCGATGAAAACAGTTCACTGCAAACCTATCCCGACATCTACGGCTACGACAGCGTCATCAGCCGCTATCTTACGAACTACGAATGATGAACTACGACGAAAAGACAATCCTGAAAGAACTGTCCGACCCCATTGGTCAGCGAGCCGCTTTCGCAAAAGTAGTCCAGCAGTATAGTGAGCAGCTATACTGGAAAATTCGTCACATCGTCATCAACCACGAAGACGCCAACGATGTCTTGCAGAACGTATTCATCAAGGCTTGGATGAACCTCGAAGACTTTCAAGGGAAAGCGAAACTTTCCACATGGCTGTATCGCATCGCCATCAACGAGTCGCTCGACTTCCTACGCAAGCAGAAGACACAGAACGCACTGAGTGCCGACGAAGACCTCTCACTGGCCAACCGTCTTCTTGCAGACAACTACTTCGACGGCGACGAAGCCCAAGCCCTGCTGCAAGAAGCCATCGCCCAACTGCCCGACGTTCAGCGGACAGTCTTCACGCTACGTTATTTCGACGAAATGAAGTACTCGGAGATTAGCCGGCACCTCGGAACCTCCGAAGGGGCACTGAAGGCCAGCTATCATCTGGCAGTAAAAAAGATTACGGAATATTTTCGTCAACGCGATTAAACCTTTAAGTTTCTTAAACGTCATAAAGACAAAAGGAGTTATAGAGACAATGAATAAAGAAGAACAAATCCTGAAGAACCGTTTCGGTAACGAAAACCATTTCACCGTACCCGACGGTTACTTCGAACAGTTCAATGCACGGCTGATGGAACAACTGCCCGAACGGGAAGCCCATGTCGTGTCCCTGAGTGCATGGAAGCGTCTGCGGCCCGCCATGATGGCAGCAGCTTGTGCTGCCGGTGTTCTTCTCTCTGTTGGCATCTATCGTCATGCCACCACCCAAGAGACAAAAGCCCAACTCATGGTACAAACCGACGGACAATACTATTATGACTTAGACGAAGCTGCCGACTATATGATGCTCGACAACGATGACATCTATGCAATGCTGACAAATTAATTGATGTGCTATTAACAGAATAACGACTGAAAATGAAGAAATACCTGTATATATTCTTGCTGACGCTTGTGGCTTTTTCCGCACAGGCACAAAACGACGGACAAAGACGCCACAAAACATTCGACCCCGTAAAATTCGAGGCCGAGATGGAACAGTTCATCACGACCAATGCCGGGCTCACCCAGCAGGAAAGCACCAAATTCTTCCCGCTCTACCGGGAAATGCGTAAAAAGATGATGGAGAACTTCGACCGGGAAAAGCGGGCAAGGAAAATGGATTGGAACGACGAAAAGACATGTGAAGAAGCTATTCGCAGACACGACCAGAATGACATCCGGATGAAGGAACTGCAGAAAGTTTATCATGAGAAGTTCCTCGAAGTATTACCCGCGACAAAAGTTCTGCGGGTCATCCGTGCCGAAGACAAGTTCCATCGTCAAACCATGAAGCGCATGGCCGACCATCATCAGGAAAGGAGATAATGCAACGCTATTTCATTCATTTTTGCTACGATGGGACTCGTTACCATGGGTGGCAAATACAACCTTCGGCTAATACCGTTCAGCAAGAGTTACAACATGCACTCTCTACCATTCTGCGAACTCCACTCGAAATAGTAGGAGCAGGACGGACTGATACGGGTGTTCATGCCCGTCACATGGTAGCCCATTTCGACATGACCGATGACTTCGAAACCTTAACGGCAGACCAATCGGGCGATCTTGCTTACAAACTCAACAGGATGTTGCCTCGCGACATCTCTGTCTACAAGATAGAGCCGGTCAGCAATGATATGCACGCCCGTTTCTCGGCTCTCGCGCGTACATATCATTATTATATACACACAGAAAAGAATCCTTTCCGCAGAGATTACTCTTGTGAAATGCACTATGACCTTGACTTCACCCTGATGAACGAAGCTGCATCCCATTTGTTAAGAGTTGATGACTTCGCAGCGTTCTGCAAGACCCACACAGATGTCAAGACAACCCTCTGCCAGGTGACAGAAGCCCAATGGCTAAAGGACTCTCCCACGGAATACCACTTCCGCATCACCGCCAACCGTTTTCTTCGGAACATGGTTCGTGCGGTCGTCGGCACACTGATTGACGTAGGACGCCATCGAATCACACTCGAGGACTTCGACCGCATCGTAGAAGGGAAAAGACGAACAGAGGCGGGCGAGTCTATGCCTGCCAAAGCCCTGTTTTTGGAACGAGTGGAGTATTAACGCCACTACCCTTCCACCTTTTTAGTCGTTCACCATTTCATTATCTCACCTTTTCACCTATCATCATGTGGCTGGCCTTTGCATTTCTCTCTGCCTTTCTTTTAGGCTTCTATGACGTCTGCAAGAAGACGGCATTGAAGGGCAATGCTGTCATACCCGTCCTATTTCTCAACACACTCTTCTCGACATTCATTTTTGCACCCTATATTCTCTCCTCAGAGATACCCGTCACATGGGAAGTCCATAAGTTCATCATACTGAAGAGTTGCATTGTCCTCTCTTCGTGGATTTTCGGATACTTCGCAATGAAACATCTGCCCATCACCATCGTCGGTCCCATCAATGCGACACGTCCTGTAATGGTTCTCGTCGGTGCCATGCTCATCTTCGGCGAACAACTGAACGTATACCAATGGATAGGTGTTCTTCTGGCCATTGTTTCCTTCTTCCTTCTCAGCGTCAGCGGAAAGAAAGAAGGCATCGACTTCCGCCATGACCGATGGATTTATTGTATAATCTTAGCCGCCATTCTCGGAGCCGTCAGTGGTCTTTACGACAAGTTCTTGATGGCATCAGACAGCGAAGGCGGCATCGGCCTCTCCCCACTCGACGTTCAGAGTTGGTTCAACTTCTATCAGTGTATTATGATGGGAATCATAATGTGTTGGCTTTGGTGGCCCGTCCGCAAGAAGTCCACGCCCTTCCATTGGTCGTGGTCCATTCCCCTCATCAGTATTTTTCTGGCAGCTGCCGATGCCTGCTACCTTTATTCGCTCAGCCTTCAGGGAGCCATGATTTCCATTGTCTCGATGGTTCGTCGAGGAAGCGTTCTCATTTCATTCTTCGTCGGAGCAATGGTTTTCCGCGAAAAGAACCTTCGCGCCAAGGCTTTCGACCTGTTCCTGATTCTTCTCAGCATGATCTTCCTTTGGCTCGGCAGCCATTGAGCATCAAACAGAAACCTTCAGAAAAAGAGTAATTCTGAATGTTTTTTGTTTTATTTGTCACTTTTCCTTTCGAAATTTTTGTTGGTGCACATATTTTATTGTAACTTTGCAGAAGTTTACATTAAATTGTCCTATAAGGCACTGATGGTAACGAATATTTGTTCAAAGGAAGAATAGAAACAAAAAAATAGTTAGTTATGAAAGATTTCTTTAAGTATGTGTTTGCCACTGTTGTCGGACTTATTGTGTTCGGCATCATCATGGCCATCATCGGTATGATGAGTGTGGTGGGAATGGTAGCCTCTGGCGAAGCAACCCAAAATGTCAGTAAGAATTCCGTACTTGTTCTGAACCTCAATGCCATCATCGACGAGCAGGCTCAGGACAATTTCCTCGGCAGCCTCACCGGCCAACAGGATGTTTCGTTAGGTCTCAACGATATACTTTCTGCCATTGAGAAGGCAAAGGATAACGACCGTATCAAGGGTATCTATATTGAAGCCGGCGGACCGGCTACGAGTTTTGCCACATTACAGGAAATCCGCAATGCCCTTGTCAGCTTCAAAGAGAGTGGCAAGTGGATTGTAGCCTACGGTGACAGTTATACCCAGGGAGACTACTATTTGGCTTCATTGGCTGACAAGATCTACATGAATCCTCAGGGTGCCGTCAGCTGGCACGGTGTGGGCAGTATGCCGTTCTACATCAAGGATGCTGCCGACAAGTTCGGTATTCATTTCCAGATTGTGAAAGTCGGAACCTTCAAGAGTGCCACCGAGATGTTCTCAGAAACCAAGATGAGCGATGCCAACCGTCAGCAGACGATGGCCTATCTGAACGGTCTCTGGGAGAATGTCTGCAATGCTATTTCAGAAAGCCGTAACATCTCCGTCGACTCACTCAATGCCTATGCCGACCGACTCATCGAGACTGAAGATCCCACGAACTTCGTCACAACCGGCATGGTGGACAGCCTCATCTACGCTTTGGACGTAAAGGCAGAAGTCAAGAAGCTCCTGGAAATTGACGAAGAGAAATCCATTAATCAGCTGAGTGTCAGCGATATGGTCAATGTAAAGGGAAAGAAGAAGAAGGGTGATGAGATTGCCGTCTACTATGCTTATGGCGACATTGTCGACGAAGCAGCCGGTTCGAGTTTCATGTCTCAGAGCCATCAGATAGTCGGCACCGATGTCAGCGCCGACCTGAAGAAACTGGCCGACGACGAAAATGTGAAAGCCGTTGTCCTCCGTGTTAACTCTCCAGGCGGCAGTGCCTATGCCTCCGAGCAGATATGGCATTCTGTCATGGCCATTAAGGATAAGAAGCCCGTCGTCGTTTCCATGGGTGACTATGCAGCCTCGGGTGGCTACTACATCAGCTGCGCCGCCGACTGGATTGTCGCACAGCCCACAACGCTCACGGGCAGCATCGGCATCTTCGGTGTCATTCAGGAAGCCAGCGAGCTCGTCACGAAGAAACTTGGCGTGCACTTCGATGAGGTGAAGACCAACAAGAACACAACCTTCGGCAATACGATGGCCCGTCCGCTGAATACCGAAGAACTCAACATGCTGCAAGCCCACGTCACCCGCGGCTACCACCTGTTCCGCCAGCGCGTGGCCGACGGTCGCAACCAACCCGTCGACAGCATTGAAGTCATCGCTCAGGGTCGTGTATGGTTAGGTCAGGATGCCCTTGGCATCAAGCTCGTCGACGAACTGGGCGGCATTGATGTCGCCATCGCCAAGGCTGCCGAGCTGGCTGACCTCAAAGAGTTCCACACCACGGAATATCCTGCTGCTCCCGACTTCTTCGACCAACTGATGTCAGCCTCTCAGCGCGGCAACTATCTTGACGAGCAGATGCGTCAGACCTTGGGCACCATCTATGAGCCCGTCATGATTATGAAGGAGCTTGGCAAGCAGAACCCCCTGCAGGCCCGTATGCCCCTGAGCATCATGGTCAACTGATCATCAGTCGATTGTCGAATAACAGTTCCGTCAAAAAGTAAGACATGAGATTTGAAGGCGACTACATAAAAATCAACAAATGGCTCCGTCCGTTGAGCTGGTTCTATGGGTTAGGCGTTAACCTTCGCAACCAGCTCTTCGAACTTGGCATTCTGCGTAGTCGTGCCTTTTCCATTCCCATCATCTCCGTCGGAAATATCACTGTGGGCGGCACCGGAAAGACACCCCATGTCGAATACCTGGTCGAACTGCTGCACAAGGAAAAGAAGGTGGCCGTGCTCAGTCGCGGCTATAAGCGCAAGAGCCGCGGCTACCAACTGGCAACCGCCGATAGCACCATTCGCGACATCGGCGACGAGCCCCTGCAGATTAAACAAAAATATCCAGACATCTACGTTGCCGTCGACAAAGACCGTTGTGAAGGTATCGACCGCCTGACGGCCGATGAAGCCACCAAAGATGTTGATGTCATCTTGCTCGACGATGCCTACCAGCACCGTTATGTAAGGCCAGGCATCAATATTCTTCTCATCGACTACCATCGGCTCATCATCCACGACTCACTGTTGCCGGCAGGCCGACTTCGCGAGCCGAAACGCGGCAAACGCCGTGCCGACATCGTCATCGTCACCAAGTGTCCGCATGACCTGAACCCCATGGAATTCCGTGTGCTCACGAAACAGCTGGAACTCTATCCCTATCAAGACCTTTACTTCACCAACCTTACCTACGGCCACTTGCAGCAGGTATTCGGAGGCAACGAACTGCCTCTCGACCAAATCGGCCCGGACACTCATGCCCTTCTGCTCACTGGCATAGCCTCTCCCCAGCAGATAGAGAACGACCTGCAGCCCTATGTCAAGCACATGGAGTCGTTGACGTTTGCCGACCATCATTATTTCAGGCCGAAGGACATCCGCCGCATCAATGAAACTTTCGGAGCCATTGAAGGCAAGAAAATCATTATTACTACAGAGAAAGATGCCACTCGACTGCGTGAAGCCGAAGGCCTGAGCGAGGATGTGAAAAATGCCATCTACGTCCTACCCGTCAACATCCACTTCATGCTCAACAGAGAAGAAACCTTTAATCATAAAATATCAAGCTATGTACTCAAAAATTCAAGAAACAGCATCCTGGTTAAGGCAAAGGATGACAACAAGTCCGAAAACCGCAATCATCTTGGGAACGGGCCTCGGACAATTAGCTTCAGAGATAACTGATTCCTACGAATTCAAATACGCTGAGATACCCAATTTCCCGGTATCTACCGTTGAAGGACACTCCGGCAAGCTCATCTTCGGCAAGCTCGGCGGCAAGGATATCATGGCCATGCAGGGCCGTTTCCATTATTACGAAGGCTGGACGATGAAGGAAGTCACCTTCCCTGTTCGCGTCATGTACGAACTGGGCATTAAGACGCTCTTCGTGTCGAATGCTGCCGGCGGCATGAACCCTGCCTTCAAGATTGGCGACATCATGGTCATCACCGACCATATCAACTTCTTCCCCGAGCATCCGTTGCGCGGAAAGAACTTCCCGACGGGTCCCCGCTTCCCCGACATGCACGAAACCTACGACCACGAGCTGATCAATCTTGCCACGCAGATTGCCCGCGAGAAGAAAATCCGTCTGGTCTATGGTGTCTACATGGGTGTGCAAGGGCCTACCTTCGAGACACCGGCAGAATACAGAATGTATCGCGCCATGGGTGGTGACACCGTGGGCATGTCTACCGTTCCCGAAGTCATCGTTGCCCACCATTGCGGCATCCGTACCTTCGGCATCAGCGTCGTCACCGACCTTGGCGGCTTCGACATTCCCGTTGAAGTAAGCCACGAGGAGGTGCAGGAAGCTGCCGACAAGGCCCAGCCCATCATGACGGAACTCATGCGCGAGATGATCAAACGTACAGAATAATCATACATGGAAATAGCTAAACTCGGCGAGTTCGGCCTTATCGACCGGCTCACCAAAGACCTCAAACAACAGAATGAGTCCACTAAGTACGGCGTAGGCGATGACTGCGCCGTACTTTCCTATCCTGACAGCCGTGTGCTCATCACGACGGACATGCTCATGGAGGGTGTCCACTTTGACCTGACTTATATGGACATGCAGCATCTGGGCTACAAGTCGGCAATGGTCAATCTCAGTGACATTTTCGCCATGAACGGAACACCGCGCCAGCTGGTCGTCAGCCTGGCACTGAGCAAGCGGTTCACCGTTGAAGACGTAGAAGCCTTCTATGAAGGGCTGCGGATGGCGTGTGAGAAATGGAATGTTGACATCGTTGGTGGCGACACCACCTCATCGCTCACCGGACTGGCCATCAGTATCACCTGCATCGGCGAGGCCAGAGAGACTGACATCGTCTATCGCAACGGTGCAAAAGACACCGATCTCATCTGCGTCAGCGGTGACCTCGGTGCCGCCTATATGGGCCTGCAACTGCTGGAGCGCGAAAAGGCTGTCTACTATCAGCAGCTGGCCGAAGCCAGAAAGCAAAGGCAGTCGGGTGCCAAGGTGCTTGCCGAAGGCAGTGAGGAACTGGAGTTTACACCCGACTTTGCTGGTAAAGAGTATCTCCTGCAACGGCAACTTCAGCCAGAGGCTCGCGGCGACATCCTCCGGCAGTTGCACGACGTGGGCATCCAGCCGACGGCGATGATGGACATCTCCGATGGGCTTTCGTCCGAAATCCTCCATATATGCAAACAGTCGAACTGCGGCTGTCGCCTCTACGAGAAGAACATCCCCATCGACTACCAGACGGCAGTGATGGCAGAAGAACTGAACATGAATGTCACCACCTGCGCCATGAACGGCGGCGAAGACTACGAGTTGCTCTTCACCGTGCCCATCGGCGACTACGAAAAGGTCGACGGCATGGAAGGAGTCCGCATCATCGGACACATCACCCGCCCCGAGTTAGGAGCCTATCTCATTACCCGCGACAACCAGGAGTTCGAGATAAAAGCTCAGGGATGGAATCCATTGAGGAATGAGAAATGAGGAACCTTAGGTCGGCGGCCGACAGGAAAGCCAATGAGGAATGAGAAATGAGGAACCGAAGGTCGGCGAAACCAAAGAGGACTGTAGCGCTTATTTAGTTAAAAAACGTTAGCGAAGTTGAATTTCTCTAATCTCATTACTCATTTCTCATTATTTTGTCGTACCTTTGCATCCGCAAACGAAACATGGTGCCTTAGCTCAGTTGGTAGAGCATCGGACTGAAAATCCGTGTGTCCCCGGTTCGATTCCTGGAGGTACCACTCTCCTCCTTTCATTTGTTTGGCAGTTCTCGCGAGAGGCTGCCTTTTTCTTTGTCATTACTTTCCGGGGGGACAGTCTGAAAGGCCAATATACTGGTAAGGGAACGAATAGGAAGCTGATTCGTCAGAATTCAAACAGCAGGCGGGCATTGACTTGACGGCCGGTCAGGTAGTTGGGGACGGCATACTGCTGGTTAGTGACATCAGTAATCCAATAGTAAGAGTTGACATTGTTGATGCCGAAGAGGTTCAGACAGTCGAGCCCGAGCCAGATGTTGCGAAATATATTGTTCTTACGTTGCCGCTTTTCGTTGTCCAGCAGACGGTAGCTCATGCCAATATCGGCACGCTTATAGGCTGGCGCGCGGAAGGTGTTGGTCTCCAGTTCGCGGTGAGGGGCTGAGAAAGGAAGTCCGTCGGCATAGGCCAGCTTTAATGACATTTTCCAACGGTCGGTGTTGGGGAAATAATCGGTGAAGAACAGGTTGACACCAAACCCCTGGTCAGTGGGCAGAGGTATGGCCTTGCCGTTGAGGTTCATCTTGGTATTCATCAGCGACAGGGAGAGCCATGAGTCGGTGCCGGGAACAAACTCACCGTATATCTTCAGGTCGAGACCCGCTGCATGTCCGTCAGCCATATTGTCACCATAGTAAACAACTTTTACATTATTCACGCTATACGGAACAAGGTTGGCAAGCGACTTATAGTAGGCTTCAGCCGAAAAACGGAAGGGGCGTCCGGACAATTTGAAACGTCGTTCGTAGGCGGCAATGAAGTGTATCGACCGCTGACTGCGTGCCTTCTGGTTAAGCTGTGCATAAGTGATGCCGTTGACGGTGGTCGTATCGCGCAACTCCTTATAGAAGGGTGCCTGATAGTAGAGTCCTGTGGCGAAGCGGATAGTGGTATCGTCGTGTCCGGCCGGAATGATGCCTAAGGACATTCGGGGCGAAAGGATGGTCTCGCGATTGAAGTTCCAATGGCTCAGGCGCACACCGTAGTTGAGGGTCCAAAGGGTTCCGTCGGCATTCTCTGAACCGCCCGTCGTGAAGCGATAAACATCTTGAACGTAAGCCTCCACACGGCTGGCGTTCAACGTGTTACGGGCTCGCATCGTATAGACCATCTGAAGGTCATGACCAGTGTGAGGAATGCTGAAACCGGAGGAGTCGCGCATTTCGTATTCAACGGAGTTCTCACGGACTCGTTCGCGTTTGACGGTCGTGGCAGCCTCCACCTGATGAGCGCCGACTTTATGTTTAAACAGCAGTTTCACACTCTGCACGTCGGCCTTCAGATAGTTTCGCGCATGTTGGAAGAAAGTGCCGACGCCGAGGTTTTCGGAGGTCTCGGTTTGTGTCAGCCAGTATTGTCCCTGCAGGTCATAAGCCTCTTTTTCCTGAGTATGGAATGCTGATGCAAGGAGGGCGAGCGAAGTGTTTTGCGTGATGTTTCGAGTCAGGCTCAGCGTACCGAAATAAGTGCGGAAGAGGTCGCGTTCCTCACCGTCGAAATATACGCGAAAACTTTTTACATCTTCCATGGTTCCGAAAGAGGTCTCGCGGTCGGTAGGCTTGAAGTTATAGTGGTTGTCGGAGATGTTTCCGATGAAGTCGAGCTGCCACCGCTGGTTGGGCTTGTAGGAGAGGTAGGTCTGGTAGTCGAGGAACGTCGGATCATACTCACCGTTGGTTTCCAACGAACCGAGCATATAGCGGTTGGTCTTGTATCGCAAACTGTTAAGCCACGACAGCTGCCGGTTGGCATAGCCCACATAGGCACCGGCACCGAGCAAGCTGGCAGAAAGCGTGCCTTCCGTCTTGGTATGGTTGCGGCCTTCGGGCTTCAGTGTCTTATAGGTGATGTCGAGAGCCGACGACATCTTATCGCCGTATTTCGCCTCAAAGCCGCCGGTGGAGAAGCCGATGCGCTCGACCATATCGGGGTTGATGACCGAAAGGCCCTCCTGCTGTCCCGAGCGGACGAGGAAAGGTCGGTAGACTTCTATGTTGTTGATATACACACTGTTTTCATCAAAGGCACCGCCGCGGACATTGTAT
Organism: Prevotella sp.; assembly: GCA_017445845.1. Classification (GTDB taxonomy): domain Bacteria; phylum Bacteroidota; class Bacteroidia; order Bacteroidales; family Bacteroidaceae; genus Prevotella. The sequence continues at coordinate 12,406 of JAFSRY010000035.1, read as the reverse complement.
TGCGACGACAGTTCGCTGTGGGTCGACACACCGGCCTGGCTTTGGATGAGTTCTTCAACGGCATTGCCGGTGGCGGAAGGGGCACGCTTGACGTCCTCCACCTTCAGCTCTTGCGTCTGGGTGGTTTGTATCTTCGTGCCGACGATGTTCACTTCGGCAATGTCGGTGGCCACGGGTTGCAAGGTGACCATGAGCGTCTGCTTGCCGCGAGGCTTCCTCAGGACACGCGTCTTCGTCTGGTAGCCGAGCATGGAAATCTTCACGACGACGGAGTCTGCCGACTGCAACGTCATCGTAAATTCACCCTTCAGCGAGGTGATGGTGGCCCTGAGTTGCGCGGGAACCTGCACGGATGCCATCTCGATGGGGTTGTTCTGGTCATCGGTGACACGGCCGGTGAGCGTGAAGGACTGGGCGCTCAGCGCGAGCACCCACACCAACAGGGCATATAGTGTGAATAGTCTCTTATTCATGTTCATCAGAATAAAAAACGCAATTTCCGCCGATTTATTGTGTGGGCAAGGGCAAGTGACGCGAAAAAACTCCTTTCACGGGCACATCGTACGAATGGAGAGTTTTTGCGAAAAGGTAGAAATGTAAAGATAAATCACCAAGAAAATCCGTCATGAAAAACATGCCTTCCAGCGTCGCCGCCCACCCTCTTCGCGGCCGAAAGGCTGCTTCGACAATGCCGAAACATAGCATCGACAATGCCGATGCATAGCGTCGGGACTGACAAAACAACGTTTCGGCGGTCACGAAAGGCTGTATCGGCACCCTTACGTCTATGAGATAAGCCTATTACCTGCCACTGATAACAGCATTACATCTTTGTGATACGACCATCGGACCACTCGACCGCACTACCCAAAATCACCAACCGCCTGATGCTCAAGACCTTAACGAAACGGCTCATTTTTGCGATTTTTCCGACCGACGGAAAACTTTTTCAGAATGAGCCAGCCATGACGAGGAATCACACCCCCATTTGTCAAGAAAATTACATATGCATCATTCCATAGACATTCATATTTCGCTGATTGACATCTCTTTTTCTGTCGAACGAGGTCTCAGCTACATTTTTAATGAAAAGTTTGGTGATGTGGATTTTTATTGTTACCTTTGCGCCCTAAAATTAAGTAAGAATAAGAAAAGGTAGCAATTATATGGCAAAGAAATTCGCAGAACACAACGGGCTCAACCTGACCCAAGTGAACAACGACGTGCTGGCCAAATGGCAGCAGGATAACATCTTCAGGCGTAGTATCGAAGAGCGCGAGGGATGTCCACAATTCATCTTCTTCGAAGGACCGCCCTCGGCCAACGGCCATCCGGGCATCCACCATGTGCTGGCCCGAAGCATCAAAGACACCTTCAATCGCTACAAGACCATGCAGGGCTTCCAGGTGCATCGCAAAGCCGGCTGGGACACCCACGGGCTGCCCGTGGAGCTGGGTGTGGAGAAAGAACTCGGCATCACCAAAGCCGACATCGACAACCAAGCCTCGCCACGCTATATCTCGACAGAGGACTACAACCGCCGTTGCCGCGAGAACGTCATGAAGTTCACGGCGGAATGGCGTGAGCTGACGGAGAAGATGGGGTACTTCGTCGACCTCGACCACCCCTATATCACCTACGACAACAAATACATTGAGACCCTTTGGTGGCTGCTCCGTCAGCTCTACGACAAGGGACTGCTCTATAAAGGCTATACCATTCAGCCTTACAGCCCGGCAGCCGGAACCGGCCTGTCGTCACACGAACTGAACCAGCCCGGATGCTATCGTGACGTGAAGGACACTACGGCGACAGCACTCTTCAAAGTACTCCCCGGACAATCCGGACGCTTCGTTTCCAACCACGGCACCCTCTGTCTGGCCGCATGGACGACAACCCCTTGGACGCTTCCCTCGAACACCGCCCTGTGCGTAGGACCGAAAATCAAGTACGTTGCCGTAGAGACATTCAACCCCTACAACGGCGAACCCATCACCGTCATCATGGCGGAAAGCCGTATCAACGCCTATCTGAAGCCCGAAGGCAAGGACCTGCCGCTTGACGAATACAAACAGGGCGACAAACTCGTGCCTTGGCACATCATAGGTGAATGTATGGGCACCGACCTCGTCGGATTGCGCTATGAGCAGCTCATGCCCTGGGTGAAGCCCACCGAAAAGGTCGACGACACCTCGGCTGACTATGTGAAAGCCTATGCCCAGGCCCATCCCGGGAAGACCTTCACCGTGGGCGTTGAGAAGTTCGTGGAAATGGCCGACGAAGCCTTCCGCGTCATCCCTGGCGACTATGTCACCACCGACGACGGTACGGGTATCGTACACATCGCTCCTACCTTCGGTGCCGACGACGCCAAGGTGGCTCGCGATGCCGGCGTCCCCGCGCTCTTCATCATCAACAAGGCTGGCGAGACGCGCCCAATGGTCGACTTGCAAGGTAAGTACTACACCGTCGACGAGGCTGACGAAGCCTTCGTGGAACGCTGCATGGATGTCGAGAAATACAACCACCATGCCGGCGACTATGTGAAGCCCGGCTACGAAGAGTTCTTCGAAAAGGAAAAGAACAAGGACAATGCCGACTGGCAACCGAAGGAAGACCTCAACGTGGTCATCGCCCTCGAGATGAAGCAGGAAGGCACCGCATGGAAGATAGAGAAACACATACACAACTATCCACACTGCTGGCGCACCGACAAACCTGTGCTCTACTATCCTCTCGACTCGTGGTTCATCCGCTCGACAGCCAAGAAAGAACGCATGTCGGAACTCAACAAGACCATCAACTGGCAGCCGGAGTCGACAGGAACAGGACGCTTCGGCAACTGGCTGGAGAACCTCAACGACTGGAACCTGTCGCGGTCGCGCTTCTGGGGAACACCCCTGCCCATCTGGCGCAACCGCGAGACACGCGAAGAGAAGTGCATCGGTTCCGTCGAAGAACTATACAACGAAATCGAAAAAGCCGTCGAGGCTGGAGTCATGAAGTCCAACCCCCTGAAAGACAAAGGCTTCATACCCGGTGACATGTCGCAGGAGAACTACGACCGCATCGACCTACACCGACCCTATGTCGACTACATCGTGCTCGTCTCGGATTCAGGAAAGCCCATGCACCGCGAGTCAGACCTCATCGACGTATGGTTCGACTCCGGTTCGATGCCGTACGCACAGATTCACTATCCCTTCGAGAACCGTGAGAAAATTGACAAGGGACTCGCCTTCCCTGCCGACTTCATCAACGAAGGTGTCGACCAGACACGCGGATGGTTCTTCACACTGCACGCCATCGCCACGATGGTCTTCGACTCAGTAGCCTTTAAGAATGTCATCTCGACCGGACTCGTCCTCGACTCCAAGGGCAACAAGATGTCGAAGCATGTAGGCAACGTCGTCAATCCGTTCGAGATGATTGAAAAGTACGGTAGCGATGCCGTCCGCTTCTATATGATGACGAACAGCGAACCTTGGGACAACCTGAAGTTCGACCCGATGGGCGTCGACGAGGTGCGCCGCAAACTCTTCGGAACCCTCTACAACACCTACTCCTTCTTCGCCCTCTACGCCAATGTCGACGGCTACGAACCCTCAGCTTCACCGTCGGCTGCAACACCGTCGAAAACCAACCCCGACCGCCCGGAAATCGACCGATGGATCCTCTCCAGCCTCAACACCCTCATCAAGAAAGTGCAGGCCGAAATGGACAGCTACGACCCGACACGCGCCGGACGACTCATCGATGCCTTCGTCAACGACGACCTCTCTAACTGGTACGTTAGACTGAACCGCAAACGCTTCTGGGGTAAGGAGATGTCGGCTGACAAGCGTTCCGCCTACGACACCCTCTACACCTGCCTGCTCACGGTCAGCAAGCTCCTCGCACCCTTCGCGCCCTTCTATGCCGACCAACTCTACAAAGACCTCGGAGGACAAAAGGACAGCGTTCACCTCGACCGCTTCCCCGTGGCCGACGAAAGCCTCATCGACACCGAACTGGAGGCACGCATGGAAATGGCACAGAAGATTACCTCGATGGTGCTCGCCCTGCGTCGGAAGGTGAACATCAAGGTGCGCCAGCCACTGCAGCAGATCATGATACCCGCAACCAGTGACGAACAGCGCCGGCATATCGAAGCCGTCAAAGACCTCATCATGCACGAAGTCAACGTCAAGCAACTCGAATTTGTCGAAGGCTCAGGCATACTTGTCAAGAAGGTGAAGTGCAACTTCCGCACGATGGGAAAGAAGTTCGGAAAACTCATGAAAGGCGTCGCCGCACTCATGGCTGAACTCTCCCAGGAACAAATCGCAGAACTCGAAAAGGCAGGACAAATCGCACTGACTGTCGAAGGACAGGCACTGACAGTAGAAGCCGAAGACGTGGAAATCATCAGCGAGGACATTCCCGGATGGCTCGTGGCCAACGAAGGAAACCTCACCGTGGCACTGGAGGTTCAGCTCACCGACGAACTGCGACAGGAAGGCATGGCAAGAGAACTCATCAACCGCATACAGAACATCCGCAAGGACAGCGGACTCGAAATCACAGACCGCATCCGCATCGTCGTCGCACCTAACGAGCAGACCGATGCTGCTATCAACGCCTATGGAGAATACATCAGCACTCAGGTGCTGGCTGATAGCATCGAGGTGGCTCCCAACGACGGCACAGAGGTCGAATTCGATGACTTCAAGCTAAACATATTAATTAATAAAAACTAAAAAACAAAACTATGGCAGAGAAGAAAACCACCACAACAAAGGAAACAACGGCGAAAAAGCCTGCTGCCAAAAAGACAGCTACAACCAAAAAGGGGACAACAAAGAAGGCTACAACCCAAAAAGTGACAACAGCCAAAACAGCGGCAACCGCTAAAGCAACCCCGGCGAAAGAAGAAGTAAAGAAAACACGCTATACCGATGCCGAACTGGAAGAGTTCCGTGCCATCATCCACGAGAAGCTCAGCCTTGCACGCCACGACTACGACGTCATGATGAAACAAATCATGAACGCCGACGGCAACGACGTCGACGACACATCGCCAACCTATAAGGCACTGGAAGAGGGAAGCCTCTCACAGAGCAAAGAGGAACTGATGAACATGGCCTATCGCCAGCAGAAGTTCATACAAGGACTGGAAGCCGCTCTCGTGCGCATCGAAAACAAAACCTACGGCATCGACCGAATGACGGGAGAACTCATCCCGAAGGAACGACTACGCGCCGTACCTCATGCCACCCTCAGCGTGGCCTCTAAAAATGCACGAAAGAAATAATAAAGAATGAATAAGCAAAGCAGATTCCTTTCTGACGGTCGACTGGCCGCCGTGATTGTCGTGGCCCTGCTCGTCATCGACCAAATCATCAAGATATGGGTCAAGACGCACATGGCACTCTACGACAGCTTCATCATCACCAACTGGTTCAGAATCTATTTCATCGAGAACAACGGGATGGCATACGGTATGACCTTCATTCCGAAAATAGGGCTGAGCCTCTTCCGCATCGCTGCCGTAGCAGCCATCGGCTACTATCTGTCACAACTGGTCAAGAAAGAACATCGGACAGGATACGTCGTCTGCCTGGCAATGATCATGGCGGGCGCAGCAGGCAACATCTTCGACTCACTCTTCTATGGACTCTGCTTCGATGCTTCCACTCCCTACCACATCTCGCAACTGGTACCCTTCGGGACGGGCTATGCACCAGCCCTGCAAGGCAGGGTCGTCGACATGTTCTACTTCCCTCTCATCGTCACTAATTGGCCTGAGTGGATGCCGTGGGTAGGCGGCGACAAGTTCGTATTCTTCTCACCCGTCTTCAACTTTGCCGACTCGTGCATCAGTGTCGGGGTCGTTATCCTTATCCTCTTCTTCCGAAAGGACTTAGAAAGCATTAACGACATCTTCACATGGAAGAAAGAAAAGCCGATACAACCGAATGAAACGGAATAAGAGCCAACACCCGCAAAGGATATGCCCCATCATGGCGGCAATGGCAGTTGTCTTCCTGACGACCGCCTGCAAACCCGGCATCCCCAAAGAGTATATACAGCCTCATGAGATGGAACAGATCATCTATGAATACCACATGGCTGAAACACTCTATAAGATGCCGGGAAACGGCTATGGGGCTTCGGACATGCTGGCCTTCAAGACGGCTATCCTCAAGAACCACGGCTATACAGAGGCAGAGTTCGACTCGTCGATGGTCTACTACTTGCGCCACACGAATGAAATGAAGGAGGTCTATGAGAAAGTAGCCGACAGGCTGAGCAAAGAGGCTCTCGCAATGGGCGCCTCCGTAGGTGAAATCAACAAGTATGGAACACTCACCGAATCGGGCGACACCGCTAACATCTGGAACGGGGCAAAGGCATTGGTACTCAATCCCAACAAACCCTTCAACCTCTCGACATTCTCACTGAAGAGTGACACCACCCTGCGGGCAGGAGACAGGTTCATCCTTGAATTCGACACGAAGTTCCATTGTCAGGACGGAACGCGCGACGGCATGGCCCTCATGGCCCTTCGCTTCGACAACGACAGCGTGGCAACGCAACAGGTCAGACTGAACAACTCAAACCATTACTCCATACAACTCGCCGACACGAAGTTCCTCGGCATAAAGGATGTCTATGGATTCTTCCAAATCCTCCAACGACCTGACGACAAGCCGTCGAAGACCACACTACACATGCTCATCGCCGAGAACATTCAACTCATCAGAATGCACACCCAGCAGCAACCAACATCAGAACTGCCCGGCGACAGCCTCGCTACCGACTCTTTGCCTAATAAAATGGCAGAAAAACCATTGGTAAAGGAACGGAGAGACTCGATGGGTACTTTATCAAGAAAATAATAAAAAAAGAATATGAAAAAATTCCTCACTACCCTTTGCTTAATCCTTGCATCGTCGGCGGCATCAAAAGCCTGCACAAACTTCATTGTCGGCAAGAAAGCCTCCACCGACGGTTCTGTCATCTGTTCCTATAATGCCGATGACTACGGAATGTTCATCGGACTCTGCCACTATCCCGCCGGCAAGCATCCCAAAGGAACCATGCGTGACATCTACGACTGGGACTCGAAAGTCTATCACGGACAAATCCCCGAGGCCGAAGAAACCTATAATGTCATCGGTAACATCAACGAGTGGCAGCTGACCATCGGTGAGACCACCTACGGAGGACGTGAGGAGATGGTCGACGAGACGGGTATCATCGACTATGGCTCACTCATCTATATCACCCTTCAACGGGCCAAGACGGCACGCGAGGCCATCGACATCATGACAACGCTCACCAACACCTACGGCTATAATTCCGAGGGTGAGACCTTCACCATCTGCGACCCTGAGGAAGCATGGATTATGGAGATGATGGGAAAGGGCAAAGGCTCGAAAGGAACAGTATGGGTGGCGATGCGCATTCCCGACGATGCCATCTGCGGTCATGCCAACCAAAGCCGCATCGGGAAGTTCAACATGAAAGACAAGGAGAACGTCCGCTATGCCAAGGATGTCGTGAGCTTTGCCCGGAAGCAAGGATGGTACGATGGTAAGGATGAAGACTTCTCGTGGAAACAGGTCTATGCCACACCCGACTTCAGCGGCCGTCGCTATTGCGATGCCCGTGTGTGGAGTTTCTTCCGCCATTTCGACGAGGGCTTCGACCGCTATCTGCCCTGGGCACTGGGCGAAGACCCCAATGCTGAAGACATGCCCCTGTGGATCAAACCCAACCGAAAGGTCAGCGTGCAGGACATTCAAGCTTGTATGCGCGACCACTACGAAGGCACGCCGCTGGCCCTCGACGGAAAGGACGATATTGGGGGTGGCATCTGGCAGATGCCCTATCGCCCTACCCCACTGTCGTTTGAAGTGGATGGCAAGAAATGTTTCAACGAACGGCCCACGAGCACCCAGCAGACCGGTTTCTCTTATGTATCACAGATGCGGTCATGGCTGCCCCGTGAGATTGGCGGCGTACTATGGTTTGGCAACGACGACGGAAACATGGTGGCCTATACGCCCATCTATTGCTGCAACAGCGTGCAACCCGAATGCTATAACACGCCCGGAGCCGACGCCGTGACCTTCTCCGACAAGAATGCCTATTGGGTTTGCAACTGGGTCTCGAACATGGTCTATCCCCGCTATTCACAAATGTTCCCGTCGCTCGAAGCCGTTCGCGACTCTCTCGAACAATCCTATTTCCAGCTGCAACCCGACATTGAGAAAATTGCAACTGGAATCTATCGCGGCAACCAACAGATGTGCCGTAAATACCTCAACGACTATAGCAATGCGAAGGCGCAAGAGATGCTCGACCGTTGGAAGCAACTCGCCTATTATCTCATTGTCAAATATAACGATATGGCGGTGAAGCCCGAGGCCGACGGCAAGTTCCTGCTCACACCCACTGGTCTTGGCGCCCGCGTCAAGCGCACGGGCTTCCCGGAACAGTTTGCCCGTAAAGTCGTTGAGAATAATCCGGCAAAATACACACAGCCGTAAGTACTATACTGACATACAGGTCACCCCGCAGTCCAGCCCCCGGTCTTTCCAATGATGGAGAAACCGGGGGCATTTTTTACTTTTGTTTCCTTTCCTTTTACACCTTTGCAAAGAATTATATCTTTTTTTACCGACACATCAAAAAAAACGGCAAAAAAGTTTGCAACAAAAGAAAAATAATCGTATCTTTGCACATTAACATCAAAGAAACATATATATTTGCACAAGAATATTTACTTTATTTATTACTTTATTTATTAACTAAAACCCAAAGTATGATGAAAAAGTTTCTTTTACTTTTCATGGGTGTGTTGATGGGAGGATTGTTCACTTCCGTCAATGCGCAGGCCATCGAAGCTACGCCGGTAGACAATCTGTCGACGTACACAGGCTCTGATCCTTTTGTCTATGACAGGACAACAGGAAAGTACTACGCCTACAACAACCTCAACCAGTATGAGGAGTATGGCGTCTATCAGGAAGTCACCACCCTGAAGGTGGCTGGTGGCGGTGTTTCCGAGATTGAGTATATCAAGGCTCAAAACGATGCCTACATCAATCTCAACTACATCCCGAAGGCCAACTCAAAGGCCATCTGCACCATTGATGCAGAAACAGGTGCTGCCTGGAAGGCCATCTATGGCTGCGGCTATTACAGTGGCGGCTGGAAGGATCGCTTCTGCTTCTTCACCACCAACGCCACCATCAACCTCGGCGGCGAGACGGGCAACAGTGAGGCCATGCGCTACGGCGAGAAGATTGTGACCGTGCTGGATGCCGTTGCCGGTAAGATGGACATCTACGAGGCTGACGGCGAAACCCTCATCGGAACCATCACCGACTCGCCGAAGACCGCCGACTGCAAGACCCCGCTCTACGTCTTCGCTCAGAACAAGGACGTCCCCGGCGGTGGCACACAGACCGACTGCTACAACATGCTCACCAAACTCTACGGCCTGCAGCTCTATGAGGGCGACGACCTCGTGATGGACCTCGTTCCTGCTGTCGATGCCGAAGGCAACGGCGGTCTGAAGGACAAGATCACCGGCACCTTCTACGGCTCTGCCAACAACGGCACCTTCGAACTCAGTGCCGACGGTCAGGCTATTGCCGCCGCAGCTGGTATCAGCGTTTATGACGGCAAGCTCGTTGTCAACACGGCCAACAATCACGAATACAAGTGGAAGGCTGCTTCCGAGCAATGGGAAGACATGGGTGCGCTGACCTATCAGGCAGTGTCTGAGATTGGAACGGAGTATAAGAACCTCTCCAATTGGAGTCATGATGCCACCTATGACAGCACGTTCGGCGTGAATGTCTATGACGAGGTTACCGGCAGCAACACCCTCAACCCCTACGAAGGTAAGGACGGATGGGAACCGCTGTGGTACAAGCTCTCTGGCCTGACGAAGGGTGAGACCTATCGCGTATCCTTCAGCTACACAGGCACAGACTGGCACTCTTGGAGTTCCTACACCACATTGCCTTTCATGGTTTGGGATGCAGAAAGTGTTCCCAACAAGAGCAGTGCCGACACCAATGGCAGCCTTGCCTACGTCCTTCTGCCCAACACGGCAACAACCGACCTGGCTTGCTCAAGAACCTTCGTTGCCAACCACGACTTTGCTCTGTTGTGCATCCAGTTCGGCGTCGTTGACGACGGATCCCACGATCCCGCATTTGCTTTCACCTTCACCAACTTCAATGTTGAGAAGCAAGTATTCCCGGCAGCCTATCAGGCCATTACCTGGGCTGACCCCGTCAAGTACACAGCTTTGGAATACATCGAGAGCACTGGTGCAGCCCGTGCCAATGCCTACACACTGCCCTACACCCCGATTACCGCTACACAGATTGACATGAAGTTCAACGTGTCCACCGCGTCGAGCGGCTGGTGCGCTATCTTCAGCGGACGCAACACCTACGCTGGTACGGGTATCTCGCTCTACAAGAATGGTGACAACCAACACTTCGGCTACTTCACCGGTGGCACTGCAGGCGCAGGCGACAACTTCGCACCCTTCAGCTTCGACACCGACTACACCATTACGGCCGACGTGACCAAGCTGGTGCTGAACGGCGAGACATACGAGACCGGCAACACAACGACCAACGCCACCACGCGCAACCTGTCGCTCTTCGCTAACCCCGAATGGGACAACCCGATGCGCGGACGTATCTACTACTGCACCATCAGCGAAGGCGGCGAGACCGTCTACGACTTCCAGCCTGTGATGCGTCACGATGGTAAGTTCGGTTTCTACGACAAGACCTCGATGACCTTCGTGCTGCCTGCACAGGGCTCGCTCGACGGCTACGGCTTCAAGAAGTTCGACGACAAGGCTTACATGACTTATGCTGCCGACACCCGCATCGTCATTGTTGGCACCACCGCCCAGTTCCTGCCCGACGTGCAGAACCTCGACGGCGCCACCTTCGAGTGGACATCTGCCGACGAGACCATCGCAACGGTGGCCGCCGATGGCACCGTGACGGGTAAGAAGGCTGGTAAGGTGGTCATCACCGTTACCACCGATGCCGACCAGGGTTGGACGGCTTCCTACGAGCTGACCGTCTCCGAGCCTAACTACGTGCGCTACGACGCCGACGGCGTTGGCTATGCCATCGTTACTGGCGGCGAAGGCTGGGGTGACTCCCCGCTCTCTGCCCTCATCGACAATGATGCCACCACGAAGTTCGGTTGCTCCGGCACCGGCGACGCCTGGGCCATCATCATTGCCAGCGAACCCGTGGCCGTGAAGCAGTACTCGTTCGTAACGGGTGCCGACACCTACGGCAACCCCGGTCGCACACCGCGCAGCTGGAAGCTCGAAGGCTCTAACGACAACCAGACCTGGACTGAAATCGATGCTCCCGTACAGAACTATAAGGCTAAGACTTCCAATAAGGAAGAAACCGTATTCACTGTCAATGGAACTGACGCTTACAAGTTCTTCAAGCTCACTGCTTGGGACTTCGACGGTGGCTTCCAGCTCGGTGAGTTCTGGATCAACGAGCAGGCACACTCATGGGGCGAGCCCGTTGTGACGGCTGCTACCTGCACAAAGGTCGGCACAAGTGTTGCCGAATGCGCAGACTGCCACGCCCTGAAGACAGTCGAACTGCCGATGATTGCCCACACCTATGCCAACGGTGTATGCTCTGTCTGCGGTGAGAAGGCTTCTGCACCCATGCTCCTGGCCAATGGTGCTACGACTCCTTACACCCTCAAGTTCCGTCACATGACAGGTTCTGACAATCCCGTCGAGATTGAAGCTGGCTGGAACACCGCCGACTTCGACGATTCTGATTGGGACGAACTGCTCATGCCTGTTGGTACATTCGGTCCTTACAAGACCCGCTGGATTGCTGAGTACAACACCTTCTGGTTCCGTCGTACCTTCGAGATTGCCAATCCTGCCGAAATCACCAAACTGACCGTTAAGGCTGTCCACGATGATGACTATCGTGTATTCGTCAACGGCACTGAAGTAGCTCAGGAAGATGGTTGGACCAGTGGTGAAAACGACTGGAGAGCCATTGATGTAGATCCCGCCCTGCTCGTGGCTGGTAAGAACGTTGTTGCTGTCTATATTGAGCAGAACTTCGGTGGTGCTTACTGCGACTTCTCACTCGAGGCCGAGGCTGGTGCCAAGGTTGCCGTCTCCGATGCCAAGTATGCCACCTTCGTTGCTCCTTGCGATGTCGATGCTTCTGCCGTGAAGACATACGCTGTAACGGATGTGGCCGAAGGATGGGTCACGCTGACTGAGATTGCCGACAAGGCCGTGCCCGCCGGTGCTGCCGTTGTCATCGAGGCTGAGGAAGGCAACTACACCCTGCCGAAGACAACCGATGTCGCTGCTCTT
>JAFSRY010000034.1 GCA_017445845.1 Prevotella sp. | reverse complement strand
TCAGAGAACTCCTTCTCTTACGTCTCCATCAATGGCATCAAGAAAAACTACTACGGCGTTGAGGCTGGTTTGAACTTCAAGGTCAGCCCCATCTTCAACCTCAAGATGCTCTGCACCATCTGCGATGCCCAGTATATCAACGATGCAAATGTCAACTACACCCTCTCGCAGGATGGTAAGATGTATAACGACAAGGTTCTGACCAAGGGTATGCGTGAGGGTTGCACACCGCTCACCGCCGCCAGTGTCGACCTGAGCTATCACGCCAACGGCTGGTTCATCGATCTCATCGGCAACTACTACGACCGCATCTACCTCTATTATACGCCTGTGACCCGCTACGCAAAGGAAAACCTCAAGGCCGACAACACCGGTGAAGAGGCCTACAACCGCTATTCCCAGGCAAAGGGTAAGGGTGGTTTCATGCTTGACGCCAGCATCGGCCGCAGCATCTATCTCAAGAAAGGTTCGCTCTCCGTCAACCTCATGTTGACCAACATCCTCAACAACACCAGCATCGTCACCGGTGGTATGGAGCAGAACCGTAAGGACACCAAGAAGTACGGAGAGGACGACATCCGTACATATAAATTCCAGAAGAGCCCCAAGAAGTTCTATGCCAACGGCACGAACGGAATGCTCATCGTAACCTATAAATTCTAAAACGACACAACTATGAAAAGTCTGAAATACATCTTCATGGCAGCAGCCACCTGTTTTGCGCTGACTGCATGTTTCGACGGTGACGACTCCCTCTTCAACAACGACTGGACGGAACCGACGTTAGGCGAGGCTCCTTTTGGTAACAACGCCATCACGGAAGACGGTGTCATTACGATAGCCGAACTGAAGGCTCATCCCACCTATAAGTCAGCCATTGCCAACAGTGGCAATATCCTTGTTGAAGACGATATCAAGCTGCGTCTTCGTGTCGGTGGAAATGATGTCGGTGGCAACCTCTATAAGCAATTCTCTGCCCAGGATGCAACCGGTGGCGTGATAGTGGCTGTCAACCAAGGTGGTCTCAACGGCTATCTGGCTGAAGGTCAGGAAATCATCATTGCCCTGAAAGGCCTTTATGTCGGTGGTTATGGAAACCAACTTGAGATTGGCGCACCTTACAACGGACAGATTGGCCGTATGTCGAAAGACATCTGGAACGACCATGTCAAACTGGTCGGTGACATCGACCCTTCTGCCATTGTTCCGCTCGACTTTACAACCATTGAGAACGACATCGACACCTATAGCGGTATGGTCGTGACACTGAAGAACGTGACCTTCAAGAGTGCCAACGGAAAGAAGACCTTGGTCGACGGCACCCAGTCTGGTTCTAACTATTATCATCAGCAGATTGACGGCTACAGCTCCAGCAAGCTCATCGTCCGCACCAGTTCCTATGCCGACTTTGCCGCCACTGTCCTGCCATTCAATGAAGAGACTGGCCAGAAAATCCCTTGCAACATCACCGGTGTGGCCTCTCGCTATAGAGACACATGGCAGATCCTCATCCGTAAGGCTTCCGACATCGAGCCTCTTCAGTAATCAATCATCCAGGAAACAAAAAAATAAAATCAGAATATGAAGAAAGTAATTAAATCAGTGCTGGCAATGGCCATTGCCGCATTTGCATTCACAAGTTGTGAAGACGTTCCCGAACCCTACAGCCTGCCCACTGAAGGCGGAAACGAAACAGTCGTTGTTGAACCAACGGGAAGTGGCACTGCTGCCGATCCCTACAACGTCGTGGCTGTCCTCGACTATGTCAACTCGTTGGGCGCCGATGTGGAGTCAGAGCAGAATGTCTACATCAAGGGTAAGGTGGTGAGCATCACCGAAGAGTTCTCCACACAGTATGGCAACGCCACTTATTACATCTCCGACGACGGAACGAAGAACAACCAGTTCTATGTCTACCGCAGCCTTTACCTCGACAACAAGAAGTTTGCCGAGGGCAACACTCAGATTCAGGAAGGCGACGAAGTCGTCGTCTGCGGTAAGGTCGTCAATTATAAAGGCACCACGCCTGAAACCGTGCAGAACAAGAGCTACCTCTACTCCCTCAACGGTGTAGGCGGAAACGGTGGCGAAACACCTCAACCAGCCGGCGAGGCAACAGGTTCGGGTACTGAAGCCGATCCTTACAATGCTGTTGCTGCCAACAACTTGGCCAATAGCCTGGCCGATAATGCCAAGAGCGACAACGTCTTTATCAAGGGTAAGGTCGTTTCTATCAAGGAGCAGTTCGGCACACAGTATGGCAACGCCACCTTCTACATCTCCGATGATGGCACCGAGGCAGGACAGTTCTATGTCTATCGTGCCCTTTACCTTGGCAACAAGAAGTATACCGCTGGTGACCTCCTCAAGGAAGGCGACGAAGTTGTTATCTATGGTAAGGTGACTAAGTATGTCAATCAATATGGCACCACGCTCGAAACTGTTCAGAACGAAGCCTATGTCTACTCGCTTAACGGAAAGAGCGAGGGTGGCGAAACACCTCAGCCTCAGGGTGACTTCGGAACAGCCGAGGCTCCTATCACGGTGGCTCAGGCACTCTCCTTCATCGAAGGTCTTGGCGATGGTAAGACGACCGATGCTGAAGCCTATGTAAAGGGTAAGATCAAGTCTGTTACGGAAGTTTCCACCAGCTACGGCAATGCAACTTATGTCATCTCCGACGAAGGTGCTGACAACGAACTGACTGTCTTCCGCGGCTACTATCTCGGTGGTGAGAAGTTCACAGCCGAAGACCAGATTAAAGTCGGTGATGAAGTCATCGTAAAGGGTAAGCTTCAGAAGTATGTCAAGGACGGAAATGTTACTCCCGAGATTGCAACCGGTAGCTCCATCTACTCACTCAATGGCGAGACGGGTGGCAACACCCCCGAGCCTCAGCCTGGTGGCTCCCTTGGAGAGCTGAACGGGAATGTGCTTACATTGACAGCTTCCGCTCTCGGTGTAAGCAATGGTGTCGCAGTACCTACATTGACGCTTGTCGACGGGACTACGATTACATTCGATGGCGGTGGCAACAACAACGTGCCGAAGTATTATGACAACGGCACAAGCGTCCGTATGTATGCAAAGAACAGCTTTGTCGTAAAGAGTTCAAAGACGATAGTCGGCATTACCTTGAAATGTACCGTCGACGGCACGTCAAAGCTTCTCTGTAATGCCAGCGAAAGTGTAGCCGCTGAGCCTGGCACGGTAAGCTATAACGACAACGATGTCATTATTTCAGACATCAGTGCCGGAACCGTAACGGTAACCAATGCTGTTGCCGATGGCGTCACGGGAGCCGCAGCTCAGGTACGTTTTGCCACATTGATTATTACATATAGCGAATAATTTCATCGTTTTCGGAAAATAATCCTTAAAATATTTGGCAGGGTGCGAAATTCTTTGTAATTTTGCACCCTGCTAAGTATGTAGGGTGGATTATGCCCCGCTGACAAGCATCGATCAATAACATATTAATAACAATAAAAGAACAATGAAAAAAGGTATTCATCCCGAAAACTATCGCCCCGTCGTGTTCCGTGACATGTCCAACGGCGATATGTTCCTTACAAAGTCCACTGCAAAAACTACTGAGACCGTGGAATTTGAAGGTGAAACTTACCCAGTGGTAAAAGTCGAAATCTCTAACACCTCTCACCCCTACTATACGGGTAAGAGCACGCTCGTCGATACAGCAGGTCGCGTTGACCGCTTCATGAGCCGCTACGGTAAGATTAAGAAGTAATCGAAAAGACTATCTTTTTCCAATCCATAAAGAGATTAACATCGTACGAGAGGTGCGTTCGAGCGTAGTTGCATATGCGGTCGGTCGCACCTTTTTCACTTATCAAGAATTCAGCATCGTTACACTACCACCACCCTCACCCCATTCTCATGATTATGAAGCACCTGAAGTTTCTCTCCGTCTTATTCCTTCTCATTGCCCTCGCAGGCTGTGGAGCCGATGTCACCTTCGACGATGATGACACCACCGACACCTCGCTGCGCAACAATACCAACCGCAACAATACGTCGGCCTCTGCCGTCTATGGACGTTTGGAGTTCCCGAAGTTGAGGGGTGGCAGCGATAACGTCGTCATTATCCATAATGCTTCGTTCGGCGTCAACTACTGTGTGGAGTGGGACACCGAAATCCATGCCCAGCGTTGGACATGCTATCAGATGCACCCGGGCAACACCAGCAAGGCTACCGACCGCAAGCCGAAAGACAACTCTGGTGCTGAGTTCAGTGAATATCCCAACGACCGCGACCTCGATGCACAATATCATTTCACCGTAGACCCCTATTGGGGCTCGGGCTATGACCATGGTCACATCATCGCCTCTGCCGACCGTGCCTACTCTTACAACGAACAGGCCAACCGACAGACCTTCTACATGACCAACATGCAGCCTCAGGTCAATGGTTTCAATGCCGCTGTGTGGGCAACGATGGAGGCAAAGGTGCGCGCATGGAACAGCAATACCTTCCGCGACACCCTTTATGTCGTCAAGGGAGGAACCATCGACGACGAGAAGAACATCATCAAATACCTTGGTGGCGGACGTAACAAGATACCCGTTCCCAAATACTTCTTCATGGCCCTGCTCTGCAAGAACAAGGATGCCGGCAACGGCGGCTACAAGGCATTGGCTTTCTGGATACAACATCAGTCGAACGATACCAAGGACCTCACGCCCTTTGTCGTCAACATCGACCGATTGGAAGAGTTGACGGGCATCGACTTCTTCTGCAATCTGCCCGACGATATCGAGAATGCCGTCGAGTCGTTGCCGCGTGAGAATGTCCTTCGGGCTTGGGGCTTTAACTGATCCTTTCTTCTATGCGACGCTTCCTCATTCCGTCTCTTCTGTCTGCCCTGCTCCTCATGGTGGCCGTAGGATGTGAAAAGCCGGTCATCATCCAAGGTGAAGACCCCGACGAACCCGTCGTCGAGGTCGAGGGAACCCGTCGCGTCCGTTTCAGAGTGTCGCCTCTTGTGCAGACCGCCTTCGACAATGCTGCCGAAGCCAAAGCCCGCGAACCCCGTCATGCCCAGAAGAACCTTGGCGAGGTATGCACCCGCCTGAGCCTGGCAGTGTTCAATCAAGATGGGGCTAAATACGGAAAAGTCACCAACCATTCTTCCGACACCGATGGTTTCGAAACCTTTGACGTGAAACTTCCAGAAGGCCAGTATCGTGTTTTGGTGGTCGGCTATGGCGGCGATACCAAGATGGAAACGTCGGCAGCCAGCCAAGTGAAAATAGGGTCAGTACTCTATGATACCTTCTATTGCTTTGAAGACATCACGGTTGACGGCTCGTCCGAGAGCTTTGCGCTTGAACTCCACCGTTGTGTGGCCAAAGTCAGTCTTTCCTTCTCAGAGCCGTTGCCAGAAGCCGTTCGTCAGCTGAAGGTCATCGTCAAGGGAGGCGGAAAGGAATTGAATGCGGAAACCGGTTTCGGCGTAAAAGCCAGCGATCAGACACTGATTAAAGATGTCACAAACTGGCAGTCGCCCCTGTTTGAGTTCTTTTCTATACCTCTTTCTTCGGGAGAAACACTACTTTCTATTCGTGTCGATGCCCTCGGGGCCAGTGGAGAGACCCTTTTGAAGAAAGAACTTTCTGAAGTACCGGTCCGCAAGAACTACGTCACCCGGGTCGAAGGCGATTTCTTCGGTGAGAACCCCGATGACGGCCGGGGTAAAGTC
>JAFSRY010000033.1 GCA_017445845.1 Prevotella sp. | reverse complement strand
GATGCTCGGGCGAATGCGCCTTGAACCTTTGCTCAGTGACTGGGTGAAGCAGATTCAGATGCAATCTACAAAGCAGACAGAGACATGGGAGGCAGAGCATGTCAGCTTCGCCCATCGTCTGCCCTCCATTCTCCGTGAGGCATGGGGCATCGTTCGTGGTGTGCTGATTTACGTTATCATCGGTATCGGTATCGGTGCCATGATGCACGGCTTCGTGCCAGAGGGATTCTTTGAGCATTATATGGCTCGCGACAACTGGTTTGCCGTGCCTCTTGCCGTCGTTCTGGCTGTTCCGATGTACGCCAATGCAGCAGGCATAGTCCCCATCATCGAAGTATTTGTAGCCAAAGGCATTCCTCTCGGCACCGCCATTGCCTTTATGATGGCCGTAGTTGGTCTGTCGCTGCCCGAAGCCACTCTGCTAAAGAAAGTCATGACGTGGCGGCTCATTGGTATTTTCTTTGGCACGATTACATTATTTATTATAACGCTGGGGTATTTGTTCAATATGCTCCTATAAGACTATCATTGATTGGCAAGTGTAAGTCAAAGTCCCGACCTGCTATTATGCAAGCCGGGACTTCTTGACTTTATGTAGTATGGCATCTAAGCCACTAAGTGCATGATATGACGGGCTGTTGTCACGCGAGCGTCGTAACGGACGGTCATCTCGTAAGTGCGAGGGTTCCAGTAGGCTCCAATCACGCCGTGGATGCGCTCTGCCTTTGCCACTGCATGGTGGTGGGCTGCATGACGGCTGACTCTGAACGTGCAGGTCTTGACAACTGGACGATTGGCATGGTGCCTGTAGTTATCGAAATGGGAAGTCCTTTTGTCAATCCTGTCAAAGTGTGAACTCCTGTGGTTGTTAGTCACTACCACAACTGTTGTTTTCTTGTCGTGGTGCTTATGGTTCCTATTACCTGCCATTGCTGGCATTGCGGTTGTGATAGCCATCATCATGGCGGCTGCAATCACTTTATTGATCATCTTCATAATCAAATCTCCTATCCTTTAAATGTTAGACATTTGTTTCTTAATCACAGTGCAAAGTACGGCATTTTTCTATTCATTTGCAAAGGATAAATCCTAATTATGTAATTTCATTAGCTCTCGAAACTTGGGAGACTGTTCGCCCTTACCCTCGTAGCCGTTTAAGATTTTTTTTGATATTTTTTTGGAAATAATGCATTTTATATATTAATTTTGCAGTGAGTTTAAATCTATTTATTCATAAACACTAAATTAGAGCGTATGAAAAAGTATTTACGTTTGTTTATTACAATGTTCCTCTGTCTGGCAGCAGGAATGAATGTGTCGGCACAGTTTGAAGCCGGCAAGACCTACACCATTGCTAACCGCAATGACGTTAATGCCTTCATGCAAGACAAGGATGTCAATGTGGTGGCAGTAGATGCAATGAGCAGTACCGCCTACTGGCTGTTTGAGGCTACGGCCAATACGAATTGCTACTATGTGAAGAATGCTGTAACGGGACTGTATATGCAAAGCTGCAGTGCCAACCAAGTGGAAGTGGCTCTGGGCTCTACACCCGTTGAATACTACATCGAGTTGAAGAGCGAAGAAGGCGATGGCATGTATGGCATGGCCTCTACCGACCAGCCAACCTACAACTTCACAGCCGGTACCATCGGTGCCAACTGGAAAGCTACCCAAGACACCAGCTATGGCTTTGGTGCCGTGCAGGGTTACGCTGCCGTCGCAGGCACCAACCACCGCTCGTTCTGGAAGATTGTACAACAGAACATTCCTGCCGAGCCCTTCAGCATCAAGGCTGGAAAGGTTTACGACATCCGAAACTACAGCGACAACAACCAGTTCCTGAAGGACCGCCGCATGGGCACCTTGCTTGTTGAAGACGGCGAAACCAATTGCTACGGACTGTGGACCTTCGAACCCACGGGGAACGACAACTGCTTCTACATGAAGAACGTCCTCACTGGCAACTACATCCAGAGCACCAGCGGCAACGAAGTGGAAATAGTCATGGGCACTACTCCCGTAGAAATCATGGTGATGAACGACCCCGCCAAGGGCGAACAGTTCTTCGGCTTCGCTTCGACAGACCAGGCAAACCTCTCCTTCACCGCCGACCAGACCTTCGGCATCAACTGGAAAGGCAACGGCACCGGACAGGGCTTTGCCGTAACGCTGGGCGGACGTCCCCGTTCCTTCTGGAAAGTCAGTGAGATTGAAACCGTCACCTTTGCCGACAATGCCAACAACACCGCAGCCATCGCTGCCACTACCGATGCTGTTACCACTGCTGTCAGCCGCGCCATGGTTGCCGACGCCTGGAACACGCTCGTCGTTCCCTTCGATATGGATGCCGACGAGGCCAGTCGTAACTTCGGAACTGCCAGCATCGCCAAGTTCGACAATGAGACCGACGACGGCGTACTGCACTTTACGACAACCGCCACCATCGAAGCCGGCGTGCCCTATCTCGTGAAGCCACAGTATGACGTGGTCTGCATTGTGGCAATGAATGCCAACGTCAAGAGTGCCCAAACCACAGCCGAAGGAACAACCTACAACTTTGTCGGCATCTATGCGCCCACTACTATCAGCACCGATGCCTATTATGTAGCCCCAGGCAACACACTGAAAAAGAACACGGCTGGCAGCAGCCTGAAGGCCTTCCGTGCCTACCTGCAGCCCAAGAGCGGTGATGCCAAGGCACTGACAGGTTTCGATGTCGACGGACAAGCCACAGGCATCATCTCTGTTGATGGCAATATTGAAACCGGAAAGATTTACAACCTCAACGGCCAGCAGATGAACGGTTGCCAACAGAAAGGCATCTACATCGTGAACGGTAAGAAGTTTGTTCAAAAATAAGATTAATATAAGGTATGAAAAAAAGATATATTGAACCGAACATACGAGCCCTTCAGATTAACGACCAAGACCTGCTCATCAGCATGTCGGCTGGAGGCGAAATCATTCTGAATACGAGTGATGATGACGGTGATGCCGGTGAAGCCTTAGGCAAATCCACCAACATCTGGGACGAATAATATAATAAGGAATGAGAAATGAGACTGGCGGTCCGCTGCCAGTTCATTTCTCATTTCATTTCTCATTCCTATGTCCACCTACGCACCTTTTGCCCGACCGCTCTATGTAATGACAAAGCCTGCAGGCAGTCTGTGTAACCTTGCCTGCAAGTACTGCTATTACCTTGAGAAAAGCCATATCTATGCCGACGAGCCAGCCCGCGAACGTTTCTCGATGAGCGACCAGACGTTGGAGAACTTCATCCGACAGTATATCGAGGCACAGACCCAACCCAGCGTGCTCTTCACATGGCATGGCGGTGAACCGCTGATGCGCCCACTGAGTTTCTACGAGCGGGTGCTGAAGCTGCAACGGCAGTACGCTCGCGGACACGTCATCGAGAACTGCCTGCAGACCAATGGCACGATGCTCACCGATGAATGGTGCGACTTCTTCCGACGCAACAACTGGCTCATCGGCATCAGCATCGACGGACCGCAAGAGCTACACGACGAATACCGACGCGCTCGCGGCGGACAACCGTCGTTCTACAAGGTGATGCGCGGCATCGAACTGCTGAAGAAGCATGGCGTGGAATGGAACGCCATGGGCGTAGTCAACGACTACAATGCCGACTATCCCCTCGAGGTATACCACTTCTACAAGGACATCGGTTGCCAGTATATTCAGTTTGCCCCCATCATCGAACGCATCCTGTCCCACAGTGACGGCCGCCACTTGGCCTCCGTTGCCGACGGCACCCAGGGTAAGTTGGCTGACTTTTCGGTAACACCCGAACAGTATGGCCGTTTCTGCTGCACCATCTTCGACGAATGGGTACGACAGGACGTGGGCAAAGTTTATGTGCAGCTTTTCGACTCCACACTGGCCCGATGGATGGGTCTTGAGCCTGGCGTATGCTCGATGGCAGAGACGTGCGGACATGCTGCTGTGATAGAACACAACGGCGATGTCTACTCGTGTGACCACTTCGTGTTCCCTGAATACCGACTCGGCAACATCAACACCGATAGCATCACCGGCATGATGTACAGTCAGCGCCAGAGAAACTTTGGACTCGCCAAACGCGACAGCCTGCCTCAGCAGTGTCGCGAGTGCGAATGGCTCTTCGCCTGCAACGGCGGCTGCCCTAAGGACAGGTTTCAGTCCCACTCCTTAAACTACCTCTGTGCCGGTTTCCGTCAGTTCTTCTCGCATGTTGCCCCATACATGGACTTCATGAAAAATGAGCTCATGAACCAACGGCCACCCGCTAACATTATGGAAAAGTTAAAAGAATAACAAAGAGAACCACCTAAACCTTATGAATTACAAACTCTCTTCTCCATTGCTCCTGCTACCGGCCGTAGCTGCCGCACAGGAAGCCGACGAGCGACCCAACATCATGCTCATCGTCGTCGACGACATGGGCTACTCCGACCTGCAGTGTTTCGGCGGAGAGGTGGAAACGCCCAATATCAACGGACTGGCCGACAACGGCATCCGCTTCACACAGTTCTTCAACTGCGGACGTAGCTGTCCGTCACGGGCATCACTACTCACGGGAATGTATGCACAACAAGTCGGCATCACCGGCATGGGACTAAGTCTGACGAAAGACTGCGTCACCATTCCCGAAGCCCTGAAGACAGCCGGGTACCACACTGCCATGAGCGGCAAGTGGCACCTCTCCCTCACACAGGGTATCGGTAATAAACAAGATCAGATGGCATGGTTGTCGCATCAGAACACCTTCGACAACCGACCCTTCGCACCACTCGACACCTACCCTTGCAACCGTGGTTTCGACGAACACTGGGGAACCATTTGGGGTGTGGTGAACCACTTCGACCCCTTCTCACTCGTTCACAACGAGGAACCCATCTTTACCGATGCTATCCCCGATGACTTCTATTCGACTGACTACATCACGACAAAAGCCATCGACATGCTCGACGACCTCTCGAAAGAGCAGGAGCCCTTCTTCATGTATGTTTCCTACAACGCCCCCCACTGGCCCCTGCACGCCAAGCCCGAGGACATCGCAAAATATAAAGGCAAATATGACGAAGGATGGGACGTGCTACGTCAGCAACGCTACCAGCGCATGGTCAGCATGGGTATCATCGACCCCGAAGAGACTCCAATGTCGGACAATGAGTCGGGACGCGCTTGGGAGAACGAGTCGAACAAAGCCATGATGGCAGCCAACATGGAAGTGCACGCCGCCATGATCGACTGCGTTGACCAAGGCATTGGCCGCATCCTCGACAAGCTCAAGTCAACTGGCGAATACGAAAACACCATCATCATTTTCACCTCCGACAACGGTGCTTCTCCTGAGAACTACGAGATTGGCGACTTCGACCGTCACGACCGCACACGCAGCGGACAGATGGTGACACGCAACGCACAGGTGCCAGGTTCGGAACTCACCTACAACTACCTTGGCAACGGCTGGGCCGGTGCCGTCAATACCCCGTTCCGCTACTGGAAGGCTGAGTCGTTCCACGGAGGCACCGCCTCGCCCACCATCATACAGTGGCCGGCAGGTATGAAAGCCCGACATGGAAGCATCGTCAAAGACCCTTGCCATTATATCGACGTCATGCCAACCTGCCTGGAGGTAGCACATGCCACCTATCCAGAAATCTATAACGGCAACAAGATACAGCCGCTCGTTGCCGAAGGACGCAGCCTCATGCCGTTGCTCGAAGGAGCTTCTTGGCAAGACGAACGCACGATGTTTTGGGAACACGAGAACGGACGTGCCGTGCGCGTGGGCGACTGGAAGATGACGTCGTTGCGCAACGGTGGATGGCAGCTCTTCAATATGAAAAACGACTACTCTGAGACCAACAACATAGCTGCCGAACATCCCGAGAAGGTGCGCGAACTGAAAAACCTTTGGAACGAATGGGCAAAGAGCGTGGGGCTCAACGTCACCAACGACATCCCCGACACCGAAAAGCAGCTCGTTTTCTACTACCCTTTTGACGGCACACTCGACGACGGAGGCGACAATGCCTACAAGCTGACGCCAGCCCCAGGCGGCTACAGTTTCGCCGAGGGAAAACAGGGGCAGTCCCTCTCACTCAACGGCAACGGACAGTATGTAGACTTGAACACCACGGGACTGGTCAACACCCAGAACACGCAATACACCCTGTGCTGCTGGATCTACGACGAAGAAACCGCCATCCCCACTTCGGGCACATCGCAAGACGGTTTCTATTTCCGCGACGAAGTCATCATGGCACAGAAAGACAATGCAGGAACGGGACGCATCATTCTCTACACACGCATCGAGACACCGACGGTCGCCGGCGACACCCGCTACATCTTCAATAACTTCCTTGGCGGCAACCAAAACCGTTCCAGCGACGGAGCCTTCCGACGTGGTGTGTGGCAGCATGTGGCTGTCGTCTGTAATCCTGCCGACCGAAACGTCACCTTCTATGTCGACGGGGAACGCGACCGAACTGTATCGACGAGTGCTTTCGAAGCCTGCACGGGCGGGTTTCGCATCGGCGGACATAAGGCAAATAAGGACTACTGGCACGGACGCATCGACGAACTATACTTCTTCCGCGGCTTACTGACACCCGACGAAATACGCCAAGTCCGCGACGGCAACTACATCACCAACCTTCGCAACGTGGAAGCCAGCCGCTTCGCCATCAGCTACGATGCTAAGAACAGCCTGTTGACAGCCAACTCACCGACGCAGCGCATCAGCATCTATACAGCCACAGGCCAATCCGTCGTCAGCGCAGACCATCAAAACACCATCGCACTCGACACCCTGCCACATGGCATCTACCTCGTCACGGCCACCGACCTCAAGGGAAACTTGGTGTCGAGAAAAATAAATAGATAAAAGAGACCGCAAGGACTATAATAAATGAAGAAAGGATAATGACTTTAAGTTTCGCGTTTGAGCAACTTGATTAATATTCATTATCCTTTCTCATTTCTCAATTGTCAATTTATTTCGATTTATTTCTTCGTTTTTCAAATTTATTTCGTAATTTTGCAGGTACTTTATATTTACTGCACAATTATGAACAGAATTAAACTTCTTCTGGCACTTGCTGCCCTCATGTTCTGCAGCTCAATAACGGCTGCGAAAAACATTTCCGTCAGTTCACCTAACAAATTGTTAAACATCGATATACGTATCGACGATGGTATCTATTACACTGTCACGTCAGGTTCAGACGTGGTGCTGAACAACTGCCAGTTGGCTCTCGTGCTCTCCGGAGAACACCTGGGCGACAAGCCACAACTGAAAAGCGTGAAGCGCACACTCGTCAACGAAAACATCAACCGCGAGGTGCCAATAAAGAATGCCGTCGTGAAAAACCATGCCAACGAAGTCCAGCTCATCATGAAAGGCGACTACAGCGTTGTCTTCCGTGCGTACGACAACGGCATCGCCTATCGTTTCGTCACAAAGAAGAAAGGTCGCGTCACCGTCGACGGCGAACTGGTCACGCTGCCCCTTGATGGCGAGAGCCTACTGACAATGTCGCAGTGTGCCTCCTTCCGACAGAACTACGAGGAACGCTACGTCCACCTCTCAGCGAAAGACTATAAGAGCGACTCACCCATGAATTACCTTCCGCTCTACATACAGACACCTTCCGGCTATCAGGTTCTGTTCTCTGAAACTGCCGTCGAAGACTATCCCCACATGTTCCTCCTCAGTGATGGAAAGGGAGGCATGAAGGCTACGTTCCCCCACTATGCCCTTGAAGTGGAGCAGCAGTGGGACCGTTTCCTCATACCCACCAAGGAAGCCGACTATATTGCAGAGACAGACGGCACCCGTGCCTTCCCTTGGCGTTTCTTCGTTATATCGAAGGATGCGCGTGACATCGTGGCCAATGAGATGGAATTCGTCCTTGCCACACCCAATGTCATCGGCGACACCTCATGGATTCGCCCCGGACAGGTGGCATGGGACTGGTGGAACGGCCGTCAGGCATGGGGTGTCGATTTCCGTGCCGGCTGCAACGAAGATACCTATAAATATTTCATCGACTTCGCCTCGAAGTACGGCGTAAATTACATCATACTCGACGAGGGCTGGGCTATCAACACCGCTGACCCCTTCCACACAAACAAAGACATCAACCTGCCCAGACTCATCCAATACGGCAAACAGAAAGGCGTCGACCTCATCCTCTGGCTGACGTGGCTGGAGGTGGAACGCAATTTCGACCTTTTCGCTGAGTACGAGAAGATGGGCGTCGCCGGTGTGAAAATCGACTTCATGGACCGTTCCGACCAGTGGATGGTCAACTACTACGAGCGTGTCTGTCAGGAGGCAGCCAAGCACCATCTGATGGTCGACTTCCACGGTTCATTCAAGCCTGCAGGACTTGAGCGTAAGTATCCGAACCTCATCTCCTACGAGGGTGTCCTGGGACTGGAACAAGGCGGCCGCTGCAAACCCGAGAACACCAACTGGCTGCCTTTCGTCCGCAATGCCATTGGCCCGATGGACTTCACACCCGGTGGTATGCTCAACGTACAGCCAGAGAACAACCACACCTCTGGAGAAGTGGCAATGGCAAGCGGCACCCGTGCCTATCAGATGGCACTCTATGTGCTCTTCACGTCGGGCATACAGATGCTCGCCGACACCCCTTCGCGCTACTATGAGAATGCGGAATGCACCGAGTTCATCACCAGCGTGCCCGTACTATGGGATGAAACGCGTGTCTTGCTGGCTGAACCCGGCAAATACTGTGTCATGGCACGACGTTCTGGCGACCGCTGGTTCATCGGAGGTATCAACGACAACGACCCGCGTGACCTCAACATCGACCTCGGCTTCCTTGGCGAGGGTATCCATCAGCTGACTCTCTTCATCGATGGCATCAATGCCGACCGCAAGGCTACCGACTATGTCAAAAAGGTAGAAAAGGCTCCCAAAACGCTAAAAGTCCATCTTGCTCGCAACGGTGGGTTCGCCGGAG
This sequence comes from Prevotella sp., assembly GCA_017445845.1. Taxonomy (GTDB): domain Bacteria; phylum Bacteroidota; class Bacteroidia; order Bacteroidales; family Bacteroidaceae; genus Prevotella. Next base: position 108,012 of record JAFSRY010000033.1, on the reverse strand, counting down.
TGATTAAATAATTGAATGCTGATTGGTCGTTTGATAGATTGGTGGATTGGTAGATTGGTAGATTGGGGGTATTACCTTTTCTGGTAGGTAACTTTCCAAAATGATTATACGACCAAACCACCAATCTACCAAACCACCAATCTACCAATCTACCCAAAAGTCTAAAGACTGAAATTATGATTGTTTGCATTGCAGAGAAGCCCAGTGTGGGACGCGACATCGCGCGCATTCTCGGAGCCACAGCCGACCACCGCAGCTACATGGAAGGCAACGGCTACCAGGTGACGTGGACCTTCGGCCACCTCTGCACACTGAAAGAACCCAACGACTACACCCCGATGTGGAAGACGTGGAGCCTGTCTTCCCTGCCGATGATACCGCAGCGTTTTGGCATCAAGCTCATCAACGAAGACAGCATCAAACGACAGTTCGAAGTCATCGAGCACCTCATGCAGGAGGCCGACTCCATCATCAACTGCGGCGATGCCGGCCAGGAGGGTGAACTTATCCAAAGGTGGGTCATGCAGAAGGCTGGCGCTCGATGTCCCGTCAAACGGCTGTGGATATCGTCGATGACCGACGATGCCATCCGCGAAGGGTTCAGTAAACTGAAAGATCAGAGCGAATACCAGCCACTCTACCTGGCTGGACTCTCCCGTGCCATCGGCGACTGGCTGCTCGGCATGAACGCCACACGCCTCTATACCCTGAAGTACGGACAGAACAGGCAAGTGCTGTCCATCGGACGCGTACAGACACCGACGCTGGCCCTCATCGTCAACCGGCAGAAAGAGATTGACACCTTCAAGCCCGAGCCTTATTGGGTTTTGGCAACCGTCTATCGCGACACCACCTTCACCGCCACAAAGGGAAAATTCACTTCGAAGGAAGAAGGCGAGACGGCATTCCAAACCATCGAAGGCAAGCCCTTCATGGTAACCAGTGTGGAGAAAAAGAAAGGCACCGAACAGCCGCCCAACCTCTTCGACCTCACATCGCTACAGGTGGAGTGCAACAAGAAGTTCGGCTACTCAGCAGAGACGACCCTTAACCTCATCCAGACGCTCTACGAACGTAAGCTGACCACCTATCCTCGTGTCGACACGCAGTACCTGCCCGATGACGTCTATCCCCAGTGTCCGAACATCATGAACGGGCTCTACAAGACCATCCGCAACGGAGCCTCACCCTACGCCGACCTCGTCAGGCCGTTAGGAGGGAAGCCCTTGAAGAAGACAAAGAAAGTCTTTGACACATCGAAAGTTACCGACCACCATGCCATCATTCCGACGGGCATTCCCCCGCAAGGACTCTCCGATGCAGAGTTTCATGTCTACGACCTGGTAGCCCGCCGTTTCATTGCGGCGTTCCATCCCGAATGTAAGTTCTCCACGACCACTGTCCTGGGCGATGTCGACGGCATCGAGTTCAAAGTATCGGGAAAGGAAATCCTCGAACTCGGTTGGCGCACCATCTATGCCAAAGACGTAAAAGTGGCAGAAGAGTCCGACGAGAAGAAAGACGATGAGGAGAAGACGCTGCCCACATTCACCAAAGGCGAGAGCGGCCCTCACACCCCTACCCTCACCGAGAAGCAGACGACGCCCCCCCCCTACTATACCGAAGCGTCGCTGCTCCGGGCCATGGAGACAGCGGGTAAGTTTGTGGAAGACGAAGAGCTGCGTGCCGCTCTGAAAGAAAACGGCATCGGCCGCCCCTCGTCGCGAGCCGGCATCATTGAGACCCTCTTCAAGCGTCACTATATCCGTCGCGAACGCAAGCGACTGGTGGCGACACCCACAGGCATCGAACTCATCGGACTCATCCGCGAAGAACTGCTGAAAAGCTGTGAACTCACAGGTATATGGGAGAAGAAGCTGCGCGACATCGAACATCAGAAATACGACCCGCAGCAGTTCATCGCCGAACTGAAAGAGCAGATTACGACAATTGTCAACGACGTGCTGCGCGACAATAGCAACCGCCGCATCACAATCGAGGAGACTTCCCACCAAAAAGGTGAAAAGGTGAAAAAGTAATAACTCGTCAACTTGTCAACTAAAAGATTTAACTCGTTAACTCGGCAACAGAAAGATATAACTCTTTATCTCGTCAACTGAAAGATATCACCTTTATGAGAATACTATTATTAGGCAGCGGCGGCCGTGAGCACGCCATAGCATGGAAAATTGCGCAAAGCAACCAAGTTGAAAAACTCTTCATCGCACCAGGCAATCCTGGCACAGCCTCCTGTGGCGAGAACGTCAGCATGAAGGCCGATGACTTCGATGCCATCAAGTCGTTTTGCATCGAACAACACATCGACATGGTCGTCGTCGGACCTGAAGACCCGTTGGTAAAAGGCATCTACGATCAGTTGAAGTCCGACAGCCGTACCCGTCATATAGCAGTCATCGGACCCTCCAAGGCAGGGGCCCGGCTGGAAGGGTCGAAAGATTTCGCCAAGACCTTCATGCAACGCCATGCCATACCCACGGCGCGCTATAAAACCTTCGATGGCGAACACCTCGATGAAGGCCTTGCCTTCCTCGAAACCCTCCAGCCACCCTATGTGCTGAAGGCCGATGGCCTCTGTGCCGGAAAAGGAGTCCTCATCCTGCCGACCCTGGACGAAGCCCGACAGGAACTCCGCGAGATGCTGGGCGGCATGTTCGGCAATGCCTCCAGCCGTGTCGTCATCGAAGAGTATCTGCAGGGCATCGAGTGCTCCGTCTTCGTGCTCACCGACGGCAGGCATTACCAGATTCTGCCCGAAGCCAAAGACTACAAGCGCATCGGCGAGGGCGACACCGGACTCAACACGGGAGGCATGGGCAGCGTCTCGCCCGTACCCTTCGCCACGGCCGAGTGGATGCAGAAGGTCGAGGACCGCATCATCCGACCCACCGTAGATGGACTCGCCGCCGAAGGCATCGACTACAAAGGATTCATCTTCTTCGGACTGATGAATGTAGCCGGCAACCCATACGTCATCGAATACAACTGCCGCATGGGCGACCCTGAGACCGAGAGCGTCATGCTGAGAGTGGAAAGCGACCTCGTAGACCTCCTAAAAGGCGTTGCCGACGGCACCCTTGACCAATGCCGCATAGCCATCGACCCACGGGCCGCCGTCACCGTCATGCTCGTCTCCGGCGGCTATCCCGAAGCCTACGGAAAAGGCTATGCCATCACCCTTCCGGAACGGCTCAATGCCGACACCCACCTCTTTCATGCCGGCACAAAGCTCATCGACGGAACCCTCGTCACCAATGGTGGACGCGTGCTGGCCGTCTCCTCCTATGGCGACAACAAAGAGGAAGCCCTGCGCGCCAGCTTCGAGGTGGCAAGACAAATAAGTTTTGACGGTTGCTATTTCCGACGTGACATTGGAAAAGACCTTTATTAGGTGATTGGTCGTTTAGTCGTTTGGTCGTTTAGGAAAGTTACCTACCATACAAGCTATTCTCCCAATCTACCAAACCACCAACTATATTATAAAAAATGAAACGATTACAAAACCGAATAGCCGAAAGCAGGACAGCCCTCCCCTGGACCGTCCTGCTGACAGCGGCAGTCTGGACGGCAGTCTGTGCGTTGGCCGACGACACGACATCAGCCATCAGCACCGGCCGCTACATCATCATGGCACTGCTCACAGCCGTAGCCTGCTGGCAGACCGCACTACTCAACACCCACTATGCCCTCATGCGCACCTTCAGCCGTATGCCCGCCTGCACCCTCCTCGTGCTCACCGTGTGCAGCCTCTCCGTCTTTGGGCGCGAGACCGTTGAAGGACTTCTCACCACATGCCTCATGCTCGGCTGCTACCACCACCTCTTTGCAACCTTCCAGGACAAGCAAGCCATCGGACACACCTTCACAGCCTTCGCACTACTGAGCGTGGCAGCCCTCTTCACACCCTATGTGCTCCTGTTCGTACCCCTCCTATGGATACTGCTCGCCACAAGCCTCATGGCATTCAGCCCACGAAGCCTCGTGGCCTCCCTGCTGGGACTCGCATTACCCTGCTGGCTGATGCTGCCACTGTACCTGCTCCGGCAACCCTCCCTACCCGAAAGACTCATCCCGCCAGTTTCAGAACAACTCATACCACTGGCCGACATCAGCCAATGGCAGCCCGAAGAAGCCACGACCATCAGCTTCGTCGCCCTGCTGTTTCTTCTGGGAACCCTCAACTTCCTCTATACGAGCCACCATGAAAGCATCAAGACACGAATGCTGTTCCGAGTCTTCATCACCACCGGCATCCTCACGCTGCTTCTTATCCTCGTGCAACCCCAAAGGCTGTCGCTGCTCCTGCCGCTGCTCATCGCCCAAACGGCACCCCTCATCGCCCACTTCATAACGTTCACCAACTCACGGCTCACCAACCTCATGTTCATCGCCATGCTCACGACGGCAGCCCTGCTCACAGCACTGTCACTATGGAAAATATCATAGAAATCCTCATCCACTACGGCTACTGGGGCATGTTCGTCGCCGCCTTCCTCGCAGGTTCCTTCATTCCCTACAGCAGCGAAGCCGTCATGGTGGCCCTGCAGGCAGCCGGATTGCCCCCCCTGTCTCTGGTGCTCTATGCGTCGGCAGGCAACGTGCTCGGCTCCATCGTCAACTACCACATCGGACGACTCGGGCGCACCGACTGGATAGAACGCTACCTGCACGTCAGACCTGAAAAGATAGAAAGGGCGCAGCGGTTCCTTGCCGGACGCGGCGCATGGATGGGGTTCTTCGCCTTCCTGCCCGTCATCGGCACCGCACTCACCATCGCCCTCGGCCTCATGCGCGCCAACCCCGCCATCACCTACATCAGCATCGCACTCGGAAAATTCCTACGCTACCTCCTGTTGGCTTACGTCACAGGAGTCGTAGTGTGAAGAAAAGGACAGCCATAACTGCAACCATGACTACTTAAAAGCCCGATACTGCAGGGGAGACTGACCGACATGTTTACGGAAGAAGTGGGTGAAAGCACTCTGGTCTTCAAATCCCAAGTGATAAGAAATCTCGCTTACCGACTGAGCCGTATTACGCAGACGATATCCAGCCTCGGTAACGAGCATGTTCTTGAGAACATTCTTCACCGTCTGACCGGAAACCTCACGAACGATACGCGACAAATAAGTGGTAGAAACACACAGATGTCTGGCGTAGAACGATAACTTGCGCTCATGCTGATAGTGTTCCACAGCCAACTTCATGAAGTCACGATAGAGCCGCTCACGCTCGCTGGTAAGCGAAAGTACGTCAATAAAAGCCGAATGGAGTTCAACTATATAGAGCTGAATACTTCGCATTAATCCCATCACAATCTGAACGCGATAATGCTGAGTTTCCGCGATTGCCGACATCATCAATTGAAGAAAAGCCGTGATATCGGTCTGTTGCCTGGAAGTAAGTACAACGACGGGAAACTCTTTCCGAGACTGCAAAAATCCCACATCGCCACCGTTTTCCATGACGAGGCGGTCAAAGATAGCCTGGTCACAAAACAACTGATGACCATGGAAGTCATCACTCTTTGAAAGGATAGATAACTGGGTCCAAGGTGCATAGAGGACCATATTCCTCGCTTCAAGTTGACATTCACGCCCATCAAGTTGATAACACAACCTTCCTTGAGTCACAAACAGCAGCACATAGGCTGATAATGGAACGGTTGTGATGCCCTCTGAAAGGTAATCCATATGAGAGTCGTAGTCGATGCCAAGAACACCCCGAAGATGACATGTCACCGGAGTAGACTCAAAAAGTTCATCAATGTGAAGCATGATCTCTTTTTTTGCAAAAATAGAGAATTGGTTCGGTTTTTACAAATATTCGCTCTTAATTTATAATCCTTTAACATGATAAAGAAATTATTTTTGCAAAAAATTTGGGAAATCGTCATAACCAGAGGGAAAAAGGTAGTCATGTCAAAAAGAAAGGAAGAATAGATAAAAAATAGGACATGTTTCGATTTTTACAAATAATTGGCTGTTTTTTGTAATTGAAAGGAGATGAAAAGTTCATAACTTTGCAACGATTTAGTTAGTTTAGGCTTTTTATAATGGGGTTATTGCAGCCCTACACCGTTTACGTCTTGTAGAACATCAAAGAAAAAAACAGTACCGCTATCAACAAAATATGATATATTTAAAAAAGATGTTAGACAAGATGTTCTGGGTGCGAGCTGTGACAGCTGGCATCCAGACTTTTTTAAAATGAAAAGATGTAATAACAAAAGAATGAAGATATGAAAAGAAAACTGCTCTTAGCCATGCTGATGGCCTGGACAGCCGCCACACTTTGGGCTGCCAACAAAAAGGAAACGGTGGACCAGCTGACAGAAGGCATCACGCTGACCACTGCCGTCGACTATCACATCACGTCGGCTACACCCTTCCGTGCCAACGGACAGGTGAACATCGTCAACACCGACAATGCTGTTGTCATCCTCGATCAGGTAAGACCCTCTAAACTCACGGCCAGTACCTTGTCAACATGTATCCTCATCAATGGCGAGGCAGCTGTTAACGGGAAGAACTGTCAGGTGCGCATCTACGACCGTGGCTGTATCATCCTGCCCTACGGCGACGATGTCAAGCCTCTCACCCTATACACCGAACGGCGGCAACAGGGCGAGTCATGCAGCGACTTCGGATTGGAGAATGCCAACGGCTTCATGAACGACCTCACCGATGCAAAGCTCAACAACCGTGCCCTGAGTTTCACCCTGCGCCGAGGCTACATGGTGACCTTTGCTACGCAGAAACGCGGACAAGGCTACAGCAGATGCTACGTTGCCGATAGGCAGAACCTCAGCATCACGCTGCCCAACATCCTTGCCGGCCGCATATCGTCCTATCGCATCTTCAAGTGGAACGATGTCAACAAGCAGGGATGGGGCGGTAGCCAGGCAGACATCAATGCTGCCCTCAACGCCACATGGTGCTACGACTGGGGTGCCGGAAACCCCAAAATGGCCGATACCGAATATGTCACCCACCATCACAACAAGTGGTGGCCGGGGTTTGATGAGGTTGGTCGCAACGGCTCGTCGCCCCATGCCCTTGGCAACAACGAACCCGACAACACCAACGACCCCAACGAGATACCCACCACTGTAGCCGAGGTACTCGACACATGGTCAGAGATGATGGCCACGGGCAAACGCCTCGGGTCACCAGCAGTAGCCGGCAACACCGCATGGCTCAGTGAGTTTATGGACAGCATCGACGCACGAGGCTGGCGCTGCGACTTCGTTGCCGTTCATGCCTACTGGTATTCGTCGCGATGGGATTGGGAATGGCTGCTCGGAGAATATCATAACAACTACGGCAACGGTCGCCCTATCTGGATCACAGAAATGAACTGGGGGGCCGGATGGACAGGATGGCCCAACGGCAACCGCGATGCGAATGCACAGAACTATCAGACCGAACTCGACGGTTTTCGCCCCATCCTTGAGTTCCTTGCCGAATGCAACTACATCGAACGCTATGCTCCTTTCAACCTGTGGGAGGGCTGCTATAAGTTTCACAATGGCGACGATGCCTCGCTGGCATCAAAGCAATATCTGACGCCCATCGGACAGTACTACGCTACGATGAACCCAGGCTTGGCCTACAATCAGGCGAACGAAAAAATACCCAACACACCCAAAATGTATGCACCCTCAAACTTCCGCAACCGGGGAGGTGACTTAAAAAAAGGAATTGTCCGCCTCATTTGGAACGACAAAAACGGTGAATACAACAATGCCATCAACCTGCAAAGAAGAAACAACGACGACGAAACACCACGATGGGAAACCATTGCGACACTCGACATCAAGGAACAACGGGCCACTTACAATTACACCGATACGGTCGCAAAAAGAGGCAACTACACCTATCGCGTAGAGGCCAAGCCCTGCACTGGCGGCTCACTCTACAGTGCAGAACTCACTTTTGACATCACAACCGACATCGAGCCCATCACCAGCAACGAAAGAAAGAATGGCAGCGATGACATCTACACCCTCAACGGATACAAAACGTCAAGACCCAGACCTCAAGTTTTAAACCACAAACAAAAGGGTGTCTACATTGTAAATCAAAAGAAAGTCATCCTATAAGCGAAAGTGTTAAATTTTCAGATTTTTTCTGACAAATGGTATGAAATTTTGCGTCAGAAGTCTCATCCGATAGGATTTTGGGCCGAAAACAAGGCTATAAAATTCGCTTTTTCATCAACAGGCTAACTATCAGACATTTACAACCATTCACAATGTCAAAACACAGGAAGCTGACTATCGATAACTAAGATACTCATAGTAAAACAAGTTGTTTTGTCGAGTAAAATAGTCTATTTTATCAAGCAAAACAAGTTGTTTTACTCTCTCGAAGCTACCAATCGTCACCCACGAAACTTACTTTCGGGACCTAAAAAAGGCTGTTTCGAGGGTCAGCTTCCTGCTATTCGGCTATCCCGATTATTCCGAACCTCCGACAAATTGTTCGTTTTCTTACATATTTTTTCTCATTGCCACAGTTCGGAAGTGTTAAATTTGAGCAAAAATCTAAACAAAAATAATTCCATGGCTCAATCTAACTGATTAGGAAATTTGCCAGTTGGAGTGGGCTTACCAATCTACCACCCCAAAAAAATAATCTCATTCCTCATACCTTATTTCTCATTACTCATTCCTCATTACTCATTACCCATTACTCATTTCTCATTCGTCATTCCTCATTTCTCATTTTATTTGGATAAGGTACTTTCGCACGGCAAAACTAAAAAAATCATAAACAAGTTTCTGTTTTTTTGTTTTGCGCTCACTTATTCGTACCTTTGCACGCGCAAACAAAAAATAAGGTAAAAATAAAGGAAAATGATAACAGTTGAAAACCTCGCCATTCAGTTTGGCAAGCGTGTTCTGTATAAGGATGTGAACATCAAGTTCACCAGTGGTAACATCTACGGCATCATCGGTGCGAACGGTGCCGGCAAGTCGACGCTGCTCAAGGCTATCAGCGGCGAGATGGAGCCGAACAAGGGTACGGTGTCGTTGGGTCACGGCGAGCGCCTGTCTGTGCTCGACCAGGATCACTTTAAGTTTGATGCCTACTCCGTGATGGACACGGTGCTCATGGGTCATCAGCCGCTGTGGCAGAACATGAAGGAGCGCGAAGCCCTCTATGCCAAGGAGGAGATGACGGAGGATGACGGCACGCGCGCCGCCGAGTTGGAGATGGCCTTTGCCGAGATGAACGGCTGGGAGGCTGAGAGCGAGGCTGCCCAGCTGCTGCAGAACCTCGGTGTAAAGGAGGAACGGCACTATGCCATGATGTCGGAGCTGTCGAACAACGAAAAGGTGCGCGTGATGCTGGCGAAGGCGCTCTTCGGCCATCCTGACAACTTGCTGTTGGACGAGCCGACGAACGACCTCGACCTCGACACCGTGCAGTGGCTGGAAGAGTATCTGTCGAACCTCGAGCAGTGTGTGCTCGTCGTCAGCCACGACCGCCACTTCCTCGATGCCGTGTCGACGCAGACCGTCGACATCGACTTCGGCAAGGTGACGGTGTTTGCCGGTAACTATTCGTTCTGGTATGAGTCGTCGCAGCTCGCCCTGCGCCAGGCGCAGAACCAACGGCTGAAGGCTGAGGAGAAGCGCAAGCAGCTGGAGGAGTTCATCCGCCGCTTCTCTGCCAATGTGGCAAAGTCGAAGCAGACAACGTCGCGAAAGAAAATGCTGGAGAAGCTGAACGTGGAGGAGATCACGCCGTCCACCCGTAAGTATCCGGGCATCATCTTCCAGATGGACCGTGAGCCGGGCAACCAGATACTCGAGGTGGAGGGCCTTCGCGCCGTCGACACCGACGGTACGGTGCTCTTCGACAATGTGTCGTTCAACATCGAGAAGGGTCAGAAGACGGTGTTCCTCTCTCACAACCCGAAGGCGATGACGGCGCTCTTCGAGATCATCAACGGCAACCGCGAGGCTGACGCCGGCACCTACAAGTGGGGCATCACCATCACCACGGCCTACCTGCCGCTGGACAACACGGCCTTCTTCCAGTCGGAGATGAACCTCGTCGACTGGCTCTCGCAATACGGTGCGGGCAACGAGGTGGTGATGAAGGGCTACCTCGGACGGATGCTCTTCTCGGGCGAAGAGGTGCTGAAGAAGGTCAATGTGCTGTCGGGTGGCGAGAAGATGCGCTGCATGATTGCCCGTATGCAGCTGAAGAACGCCAACTGCCTCATCCTCGACACACCCACCAACCACCTCGACCTGGAGAGCATACAGGCTTTCAACAACAACCTCATACAGTTCAAGGGTAACATTCTCTTCTCGTCGCACGACCATGAGTTCATACAGACGGTTGCCGACCGCATCATCGAACTGACTCCCTCGGGCACCATCGACAAGCTGATGGACTACGACGACTACATCTACGACGAGGCCATCAAGGAACAGAAGGCAAGGATGTATGGTGACAACTAATCTACCAAACGCCTTTTGGCACACTTTTTGCTACAGAGTCTGTAGAACTGTTTAAACATATCACTATGAACAAGAAAAAAGAATTTAACGAAGAAATAAATAAGGAGGAGGAAGCTCTCAACGACGTAAAGGAGGAAAACACCGGCGCCGATGCCACAGAAGGCGAAGAGGCTGCCGCTGAAGAGGCTCCGCAGGAAAAGGAAGAAGAGAAAGACCCGTTGGAGGCTGCACAGGAGGAGAACGCCAAGTTGCGCGACCAGCTGCTGCGCACCATCGCCGAGTTTGACAACTTCAAGAAGCGCACCCTCAAAGAAAAGACGGAACTCATCCTCAACGGAGGCGAAAAGACCATCACTGCCATCCTGCCCGTGCTCGACGACTTCGAACGTGCGTTGGCCGACACCCACACCGACGACGCTCAGGCCGTGAAGGAAGGCATGGACCTCATCTTCAAGAAGTTCATCAAGACGCTCGAAGGCCTCGGCGTGAAGAAGATTGACACCGACGGACAGGATTTTGACGTCGACTACCACGAGGCCATCGCCATGGTACCTGGCATGGGCGACGAAAAGAAAGGTAAAGTTATCGACTGCGTGCAGACAGGCTACATGCTCAACGACAAAGTCATCAGACATGCCAAAGTGGCAGTAGGACAGTAAATAACAACTATGGCTCAGAAACGTGATTACTATGAAGTCCTTGGCGTTGACAAGAAAGCAACAGAGGACGAAATAAAGAAGGCTTATCGGAAGATTGCCATTAAATATCACCCCGACCGCAACCCGGGCGACAAGGAAGCCGAGGAGAAATTCAAAGAGGCTGCCGAAGCCTACGACGTGCTCCACGACCCACAGAAACGTCAGCAGTACGACCAGTTCGGTTTCGACGCTCCCGGTGGCTTCGGTGGCTTCTCCAGCGGCGGCTTCTCGATGGACGACATCTTCTCGCAGTTCGGCAGCATCTTCGGCGACTTCTTCGGAGGTTCCGGCGGTGGCTTCGGCGGCTTCTCGTCGGGCTTCGGCGGTGGCAGCGGGCAACGGCAGTACAGAGGCAGCGACCTGCGTCTTAAGGTAAGACTCACCCTGCAGGAGGTTGCCACGGGGGTGACGAAAAAGTTCAAGGTGAAGAAAGACGTACAGTGTCCCCACTGCCATGGTACGGGTGCTGAAGGCAACAGCTCTTCTGAGACCTGTCCGACATGTCAGGGTCGCGGTGTCGTCGTCAAGACCATGCGCACGATGCTCGGCATGATGCAGACGCAACAGGAGTGTCCCACCTGTCACGGTGAAGGAAAGGTCATCAAGAACAAGTGCCGCCACTGCTCGGGAACAGGCATCGTCAAAGGTGAGGAAGTCGTAGAAATCAACATCCCTGCCGGTGTCAGCGACGGCATGGTCGTCAACGTTCCGGGTAAGGGCAATGCCGGACCTCACAACGGCGTCAACGGAAACATTCAGGTCTTCATCGAGGAAGAACCTAACGACACCTTCATCCGCGACCATCAGGACGTCATCTACAACCTGCTGCTCGACTTCCCGACGGCAGCCCTCGGCGGTCAGGTGGAGATACCCACCATCGACGGCGGTCGCGTCAGGGTGAAGATTGAGCCCGGGACACAACCCGGTAAGACGCTGCGCCTGCGTGGGAAGGGGTTGCCAGCCGTGCAGGGCTACGGACAAGGATGGGGCGACCTTGTCGTCAACATCAGTGTCTACGTGCCGAAGGAACTGTCGCGCGACGAACGGCAGATGCTTGAAAAGCTGCAGAACAGCGACAACTTCAAAGGCGATGCCTCAACGCGCCGCTCTATCTTCGAAAAGTTCAGGAATTATTTCAACTAAGGCAATGCCTGCATGACCTACGAAGAAACATTAGACTATCTATACACCAGCACCCCTGTTTTCGAACATGTGGGTGCTTCTGCTTATAAGCCGGGGCTACAGACTACGGAGGCCCTCGACCGACACTACGGACAACCGCACCGCCACTACATGACACTCCATGTGGCCGGCACGAACGGTAAAGGCTCCACATCGCACACGCTCGCCGCCATCCTGCAGACGGCAGGACTGCGCGTAGGGCTATACACCTCACCACACCTCGTAGACTTCCGCGAACGCATCCGCGTCAACGGCGAGTGTATCAGCAAAGAACGTGTCATCAGCTTCGTAGAGGACTTCCGAGAATGGAACACCACGCTGCAGCCATCTTTCTTTGAACTCACCACGGCACTGGCATTCAAATATTTTGAAGAACAAAAGGTCGACATAGCCGTCATTGAGGTTGGACTCGGCGGGCGACTCGACTCAACGAACATCATCCGACCACGGCTGTCGGTCATCACCAACATCTCGTTCGACCACACGCAGTTCCTCGGAAACACCCTTGCCGAAATCGCTGCCGAGAAAGCAGGCATCATCAAACAGAGCGTTCCCGTCGTCATCGGTGAGACCACGCCTGAGACGCGGCCGGTCTTTCTTCAGAAAGCTCAAGAGCAAAAGGCTCCCATCATCTTCGCTGAAGAACTGCCAGCCCCACCCCATCGGCTACAGGAAGCCTTCGAACTGAAAGGCAGCTATCAGCACAAGAACCTGAAAACCATCCTCTGCGCACTCGAGGTAATCTCGAAGGAATTGCCGGAAATAAAGCATTATCTGGAAAAGCCGGAGACGCTCCCGTTCGCCCTCTCCCACGTCAGCACCCTCACAGGACTCCGTGGACGCTGGGAAACGCTGCAGAAATCTCCTCTCGTCGTCTGCGACACCGGCCATAACCTGGCTGGATGGCAGTACCTCGCACCACAAATAAAGGCACAACCCGCTGACGGGCTGCGCCTTGTTTTCGGTATGGTTGACGACAAAGACATCGACGGTGTGCTGGCGCTCCTGAAGGAAATCAGCCTTGCGCGGCCTGTCCATTTCTACTTTACACAGGCTTCGACCCATCGTGCCATCCCTGCCACGAAGGTGGCTGAGAAAGCCTTGGCAATGGGTATTCCGGGCTGCGTCTACGACAGCGTAGCCAAAGCCTATCGGGCTGCCCTCGATGAGGCCGACGACGACGACTTCATCTTCGTGGGAGGCTCCAGCTATGTCGTGGCCGACCTGTTGACGGAACTCACACCATCTGAGACATGCACTTCCTAAGGGAGTCGGTCCAATAAGGAATGGTCAGCTGGAAGGTTTCCTTAATCTTTGTCTTGTCAAGGACGGAATAAGCAGGACGCTTCACAGGACTCGGAAACTCGTCGCTATGGCAGGGCTGGATGTCGCAGGTTGTATTTCCGGCAATCTCGGCAATCAACTTCGTAAAGTCATACCATGAGCAGACACCTTCGTTGCTGAAGTGATAAGTACCTGTGTTTCCTTTGTATTTCCGCTGCTCGACAATGTTGAAAATAGCCTCTGCAAGGTCAAGGGCATACGTCGGTGTGCCCGTCTGGTCGAATACAACTTTCAGCTGCGGCTTTGTTGCCGTGAGACTGAGCATCGTCTTGACAAAGTTCCGTCCGAATTCGGAATAGAGCCACGCCGTCCGGATGATGATATAGTCAACGCCCGTCGCCTGTATGTTTTGTTCGCCTCGCAGCTTCGTAGCACCATAGACACCCGTTGGAGTGCCCTTCTGGTCTTCTTTGCATGGTGTATTATAAGGATCGCCGCCAAAGACATAGTCGGTGGAAATATGCACCAGCAACCCGCCGACTTCCTTCATGGCGACGGCAAGGTTTTCGGGAGCCTTCGCATTGAGCAACTCGCACAGCGCCTCATCACTCTCAGCCTTGTCGACATTAGTATAGGCGGCACAGTTTACGATGACGTTCACATCGTTCGCCCTTACGATTTCACGGACTGCCGCCAGGTCGGTGATGTCAAGAAGGGTCGTCTCCAAGCCTTCCGTTTCGACGACATCCGTGAAGATGTAATGGTCGGTTGAATGGCGGCTGACTAACCTCATTTCATTGCCCAACTGTCCGTTGGAACCTGTTACAAGTATGTTCATATGGCTGTATTTTTTAATGATGACTGTAATCCTGAATGTCGAACGGGCTTTCAAAATCCTTCAAGAGAGCGTGCCGCGTGTCCTTCTCGCTGAGGATAGCTTTGTCGGCCACATACCAGTCGATGCCTAACGACTCATCAAGAATGCTGATGCCGTCGTCGGCTTCTGGATGATAGAACTCATCGCATTTATATTGGAACACGGCGGTTTCGGAAAGAACGGCAAAACCGTGGGCGAAACCCTTGGGAATGAAGAACTGAAGGTGATTGTCTTCGGTGAGTTCAACGGCCACATGCTGCCCGTAGGTCTTAGAGCCCTTACGGATGTCTACTGCCACATCCAGCACGGCACCCTTGACACACCTCACCAGTTTACTTTGCGTGAAGGGGGGACGCTGAAAATGAAGTCCGCGCATTACACCATACGTTGATTTACTCTCGTTGTCCTGCACAAAGGTTACAGGATAAACCTTTTTGTCAAACTCCCTTTGCGAAAAGGACTCAAAGAAATAACCCCGCTGGTCTTCAAAAATACGTGGTTTGATGATAAGGAGGCCTTCAATGTCTGTCTTAATGATTTCCATATATATAATTGTTTTTATTCTTATCCGAAAAGAGCTCGCAAGGCTTCTTCGACCTTCCTCACCGGATGCAGTTCGATGTGGAACTGCTTCAGGTTAAGTCCCGATAGGTTGTTCTTAGGCACTATCATGTGGGTAAAGCCTAACTTCTCGGCCTCTGCAATGCGCTGCTCGATGCGACTCACCGGGCGCACTTCGCCGGAAAGACCTACCTCGCCAGCCATACACCACCCGCTCTCAATAGGCGTGTCAACGTTAGAGGAGAGCACGGCAGCAATCACACTTAAATCCATCGCAAGGTCGGTGACCCTGAGGCCGCCGGCTATATTAAGGAATACATCTTTCTGCATGAGCTTGAAGCCAACCCGTTTCTCAAGCACAGCCAACAGCATGTTCAGACGGCGTTGGTCGAAGCCCGTAGCCTGACGCTGGGGAGTGCCGTAGGCGGCCGACGACACAAGAGCCTGCGTCTCAACGAGGAAAGGACGGATGCCTTCTATCGCTGCGGTGATGGCAATGCCCGAAAGACCGTCATGGTCTTGTGTCAACAAAAGCTCGGAGGGGTTAGAGACTGGACGAAGACCCGTTGGCCGCATCTCATAGATGCCGAGTTCTGACGTTGAACCAAATCGGTTCTTGATGCTTCGAAGTATACGATACATATAATGTTGGTCGCCTTCGAACTGAATAACGGTATCAACAATGTGTTCTAAGATCTTTGGTCCTGCAAGCGTTCCTTCCTTATTGATATGGCCAATCAGAATAACGGGAGTGCCGCTCGACTTGGCAAAACGCAACAGCGAGGCAGCACATTCGCGCACCTGACTGACGCTGCCTGCTGAACTCTCCACTTCCTCCGTGGCGATGGTCTGAATGGAGTCAATGACTACCAACTCCGGCTTCACATCCTTGATGTGGGAAAAGATAGCCTCAAGAGAGGTTTCGCAAAGAATGAGAAGGTTTTCAAAATCTACGCTTTCCCTGCTGACGGTAGCATCAGTATGGTGCCCCATATAGCCGTTCGAAAGCAGTCGCTCGGCCCGCATCTTCAACTGATAAGCACTCTCTTCACCGCTGATGTAAAGAATGCGACGGTCAGGCATTCGGAGTATAGTCTGAAGGGTCAGAGTGCTTTTACCAATGCCCGGCTCACCACCAAGAAGGATAATACTGCCATGAACTAATCCACCACCCAAGACCCTGTTCAGCTCATCATCATGCATATCCATGCGAGGCATGGCTTGGCCTGAAATATCGCGCAGACGCTGAGGCATCGCTTCGGGATTGGCTGAACGATGGCTGTTCAACACATGGGCTGCCGAACGGGCGGCACGAGTGCCCGTATCACTGCTCACACGAATTTCCTTAAACGTGTTCCATTGACCACACGAAGGACACTTGCCAACCCACTTGGCTGACTCCTGTCCGCAGTTCTCGCAAACGTAAGCAATCTTGTCTTTTGCCATAAATTCATTAAACTTATGCAAAAGTACAAAATAATTTCGGTAGTTACAAAAATTATTGCTACTTTTGCGGTATGAAACATCATTTATATTATGTCCTCTTTGCTTTTGCCTTGTTCTCATGTAGTCAAAACGCCCCGAAACAATCGGAAGAAAACGCAAAACAGGGCATCAAACAGGAACAGTCCGACTCGCTGTCACTGAAAATAGCTTGTCTGCCCACGCTCGACGCACTTCCCCTATGGGTGGCTGAGGACTGCGGGTTATTTACCCGTGAAAAAGTAGACGTAAGACTCATTCCCTTCAAGGCTCACATGGACGTCGACACAGCCCTTGTCGGAGGCAGTGTAGAAGGTGCACTGACCGACTGTTTCCGTGCTGAGTTCCTTGAGAAGAAAGGCTTAAAGCTCAATCGCTTCGCCGTAACACCGCTTTCCTGGAAACTGATTGCCAACCGACAGGCACGCATCAAGGCTTTACGCCAGTTGGGAGACAAAATGATGGCCATGACCCGTCATTCGGCTACCGATTATCTCTGCGATGAGGTACTGAGGAATGTTAAGACTACCGCTGATGTCTTCCGCGTTCAAATCAATGATGTCGACCTCAGGCTTTCCATGCTGATCAACAATGAGATAGACGCACTCTGGCTGCCCGAACCACAAGCGACAAAAGCCCTCTTGATAGGACATTATCAACTGGCTGACAGTAAGCTGATAAAGGACTCCCTCGGGGTGTTCGTCTTTGCACAGAAGAACATCGATAATGAGTTCCGGAAGTCGCAAATAGAATCCTTCGCAAAAGCCTACGATACCGCTTGCGACACACTCAACAAACGTGGCATACATGCCTTCTCTGACCTTATCATGAAACACACGGGTGTCCACGAAAAAGCAGCCATCGACTCGCTGGTCAACATTCATTACTACAAACATGCAACTCACTGACTCTCATAACTACTTGTCTGCACTCAGGATGGAACTCATACGCGAGGGACGCCTGGATGTTTCTCTCCGACAGATGCATGAGTTTCTGTCGAAATATCCGTTTGTCAATGACCAAAGCCGACTTGAAGCCATTGAGAACGACTATAACCTGATGAAAGACTTCATGTCACGCGGCCTTATCGACAAACGGCAAGACGAACTCTATGAAAGTCTCAAACGGCGATTCTACAAGTTGACATTCGATATCGACCGCATCGTTTCAGCAAGACTCGACAGCCTATACGCATCAGCAAATGCCATGGCTGCAAAGCAGAACATGAACCCTGACTACATCCAACAACGGTTAGAGGCATTTGTGCAGGAACGTGCAATGCTGTCAATAGAAAAAAGAGAAGACAACGGGGCACAACTCTTCAAGGAGCATCAGGATTACCTCAATGCCCTCTTTATGGCAATTCTGGTGGCTCCAGCCTGGAACGACGGAGAAACAGAAGCCTTCACCAGACTCCTGCTTTCGCCCACCATCGATGTTGCCGACCAGCAGCTATTACTCTCTGCTATTTCATTGTCAGCCGAAAACTTTCCTGACATTAACAAGCTACGCGTCTTAACTGATGTATTCAACGAAAGTGACGACGAGCAGCTCCGACAGCGGGCATTGGTCGGCTGGAGTTTCTCTTTGAAATGCTACGAGCCTTCCATGTATGGAGCTTTGCCCGCCATTACCGACGCTTCACAACTCATCTCTCTACAGATGCAGGTCATACATTGCCTCAATGCCGAAGCCGACCATCAAACCATTCAACGCGACATCATGCCAGACCTAATGGAAAACAGCAAGTTGCGCATGACCCGTTTCGGTATCGAGGAAACGGAGGACGACGCCCTTAAGGACATTCTCAATCCCAATGCCGACGACGAAGCAATCGAACGTCTCGAGCAAAGCATGAAACGAATGAATGAAATGCAACAACAAGGTGCCGACATCTACTTCGGAGGCTTTTCACAGATGAAGCGTTTCACCTTTTTCGCCACATTGAGCAACTGGCTGATGCCGTTCTATCTGGAACATCCACAATTGACCGACTCCATATCTGCAGCCAGCGACCTCATGCGCATCATGCACCACATTTTTGAAAGAGGGCCTTTCTGCGATTCTGACAAATACTCATTGGTACTGGCAACAAGAAGCGTGGTAGGAAAACTTCCACAAAACGTGCGCGAGATGATGGGGAATGCAGAATCGATACCGGATTTTCCACAGGAAGCGACCACAAAGACACCTGAATACATCCGCAGAATGTATCTGCAGGACTTATATCGACTCCACAGACTTTTCACACAAAGGCTCTCGCTCTATAATCCTTTCGACACCAACAATGGACCCGAAGGAAGAAACGCACTCTTCGTGACTCACCTTCCGAAAGAGACTTTCACCACGGAGTTTCAGATGCAATTGGCACATTTCTTATATAAAAAGAAAAAGTACGCCTACACGCTTGAAGTGTTGAACTACAGAACATGTGACGACAACGCCGACTATCAGACACTCTACGGGTGGGCACTACTGATGTCGCACGCAACAATTGAGGCACTTAGACACTTCAAAAAAGCTTTGGCGATAAGCCCGGACAACGAGCAGGCACTACGGGGTTTTGCAAGAACAGCATTCCTATTATCCAACTTTGCTGCCGCCCGACAAGCATACCAACAGCTGAGAACCAATCACCAAGAAAACTTCAACTACACACTGAATTACTGTATTGCCGCCATCGAAGACGGTAAGTCCAATGAAGTGATGAATGAACTTTTCCGACTTCACTACGAGCACGAAGACGACCCGCGAGTCAAGCGAACGCTGGCATGGGCTTTTCTCAAACAAGCTCAACCGGAAAAGGCCCTCACCTATTGTAACCAGCTGATGACGGCAGCAGAACCCACCGATGACGATTTGCTCAACAAAGCCTATTGCCATTGGGCTTTGCGGCAGATGGACGATGCAGTCAGGTTACTAAAAAAATATAGCCAGAAGCAGCGCCAACAGGAGATGTTGACCGAACGGCTCGATAGTGACAGAAGTGTACTGGAAGGCTTAGGCATCACTGCTTCCGAACTGCGCATCATGCCCGACTTGGTAAGAGAAAGCCCGGGAGGATGTGAGTAGACTCTTACATCGACAGTAGTTGCTCGTCTTCAACATCACAATGCACAAAACCCATGGCGCGGGCTTTCTCCTCACCATAAGTGAAGTAAATGGCTTCACCTTCAGTACAAC
Source organism: Prevotella sp. (assembly GCA_017445845.1). Taxonomy (GTDB): domain Bacteria; phylum Bacteroidota; class Bacteroidia; order Bacteroidales; family Bacteroidaceae; genus Prevotella. The sequence goes on along the minus strand of JAFSRY010000033.1, from coordinate 88,247 downwards.
ATTCTCCGTTGGCATTTTCGATGGTAACGTCGATGAAAGCGATGTTACTTCTCATCTCACGCAGGCGAGCTCGGAGAGTTATTTGTGTCTCTGTCGTCATGATGGGATGTAAAAATCTCACGTTGAGCTTTGTCGTGACACCCGTCGTCTGCAGCTTACGGAAGACCACCCAAGATGCAATTTCGTCGATGAGTGTTGACTGGACACCTCCGTGCAAAGTGTCTATCCAACCTTGCAGGTGTGCCTGTGGTCGCCAGAAGCAGAGAATGTCGTCACCGTCTTCATAAAATTCCATGTGAAGACCAAATGGATTTTCCTGGCAGCAGCCGAAACATTGATAGCCCTCACGATGGGCCCAGGGATTCTTTATCTTTTGCATAATATACAGTTTCAGAAGCCCAACCTTTAGAACGTCGTTCGTATCATGAAACGGATTCCCCACTTATTGGCAGTGGGCCGGTCGAGATAGTTGAGTCGACGGACATAGTCGACATGTATGAGTTTCAAAATGTTATGTATACCGACGGAGGCTTCTACATAAGGCGTGCTACGGTCCATGATGAAACAGCCTTCGGGGAACTGCATAAGAATGTCGCTTTGCGCGTTTTCCGACAGGTAAGGATTGTTTTTGTCAGTCAAGGTCCCCCAGAGAACTTTCACTCCGAGCCACTCTCTCCACTTCAGCTTACGGAGTAGAGGGATACGGTTGAAGATTTTTCCGTTCAAGTCCCAGTCGACCATCAGCGAAGCGTAACGGTCGTTGAGGAATTCCATGTTGTTGATAAGGTTGAAGGTCTGGTCTTCAAGAATGTATCCGAGGTTGGCAGCCGGCATGATGAGTAGCGGATAAGGCACTTCGTTCCATTGTGCACCGGCCTTCAGGCGCGTGTCAACCTTACCCCAGTTCCAGGGCATCCACACGCGCTTGTAGATTTCCATTTCAGTGAAGTTATATTTGTAGCGACCTCCCAATGGACCTTTGAAGCCCATGGTGTGTTGCAGACGGAACACGGGAGCATCGAGGTTGATGGGCCAACGGTGCTGCTTGGTGTTGATAAAGGTCTCACCCGGAGCATAGCGCACGCCAACGGTAGCCTCTGTATAGCGAATGTGATGCATGAAGTTGCCATCAAGATGCTGGAAGGCAATGTTTCCGATGGGCGTCACTTTCTCTGTCTTCGCAGAGGCAAAAGTCTTGAAGCCCCACTCCTGCTCAAATTCAAAGTTCAGTTCCTGCCGGTTATAAAGGAACATCTTGTCAATCTCGGTCACCTTGAAAGAGGTGAACATATTGTCCTTGTCAGTCTGGATGAACTTATCGGAAGGCAGGGCTACATCGCGCATCGTCTGGAAGGTGATGGCCTGTTTCGGAAACTCTCTCGGCAGATAGCCAGGCTTATTGAAGGTATAGATAACTTCAGCATCGTAGTAATCCTGCTTCGACTCAAAGCCGTGAGCGTAATAGCCTTTTAAAAACAGATGAGGATTGAAGTTGGCAGTCGTCTGCGCCGAGGCACGCATACGCACCTTGTCATAGAAATTCTGCGAGATCATGGTATTCACAGGCCCGATGTCTACCTTACTGGGATGTTCCCGCGTTCCAGTCTCAACGAAGTTCTCCACGAGTGCCTTCAGTCCGAATACGACATACTTCATACCCTTCAACTGCTCCAGTTTATGAACGAACTGATCCATGGAACTTTCACTCTTAGTCAGTTCCACCTGGCGATACTGTTGCCAGAAGTCGTCGCCACGCATCTCGGCATAGGCATCCTTCAACACCTCTTTCTTACCTTTCATCAGTGACTTCGGCAGTGGGTCGAAGGCATAGTCAGAACGGCGGGTGATACGTGTAACGACAGCCTTACCCAGGTTCTTTGCGGCTTCAAGCTCACACATCATGTCATCTTGGATGAGTACCCACTCGCCATTATCCAGCTTTTCATATTCCTGAATGCACTGCATGTTGTCGACGAAGTTCACGTCGCTCTTTTTGGGAATAGTCAGCTCGCAACGTTTCACCTGATAACTGGAGTCGTCGAGCACATAGAGCTCGCCGCGAAAGCCGAAGTCCTGCTGGTTGTTAGGGATAAAGTCGAGGTGAATACAGCGGTCCTTGCCGACATAGAGGGTGTCGGTGATGTAATAGCGATAGAACGAAATAGCACCCTTTCCGATAGGACTTGTGAAAGGATATTGGAAAAGACGCACTTCGTCATCGTAAATGTCGATATCGGTAAAGACATCCTTCAGCACGGTATTCAGGATGTCACCGGTCTGGAAGATTTCGTTGACACCGCTTGAGGTGTGACCTTTCACGATAGACTTCTCCGTGTGAGGATCCTTACGATAGAGCTTCTGCGTGAGCGTCTCCTCTACCGACACGGGCAGGATGAGTTTGTGGGTGTAGGGACTCAGCTCCACCTGGTCAAGCATCCATTGGTACTTTTTATACATACCCGTCTCCAGACCATCGGGATTGATGTCGTTCAGTGCCAGGGTGATTTTCTGGTAGTTGTTATACTGGTAGTAGTCATGGTTGTCAAGATGAGTTTTCTTCTTAGCTTCAATGACCTTACGCATCAGTTCCACGGCAGGATTATTCTTACGCGAGTATTTACCTCGGTTGGAACGGATGACGACTTCAGAGAGTTTCTTCGAATCCTCCTTCAGCACTATCTTGAGTTCTGAAGGTGTGTCAGAAGCCACTTTCAGCATCTGTGTCTTGAAGCCCACCGAACTGAACGTCAGTTCCCAGCCTTCGTGGCGTTCTATTTTGAAGCGTCCCTCAATATCGCTGGCAACAGCAATGTGGTGGCCCTTATACATGGCACTGGCCAACGGTATGGGGTAGCCGTCTTTGTCTACAATCTGTCCCGTCAGCATACTTTGTGCAAAAGCCACCAACGGCATCAGCATCAGAAATAGAGCGAATATTTTTTTCACGTCGTTTTTATCCTTTTTAGAAACTTCTTCCGCGTACGCGTACATATTATGAACGTGCAAAGTTACACATAATCACCGAAAGAAGCAAAAATATTGCTCCGAATGCACATTTTTTTATAACAATAAAACGACTTTTTGAGTTTTTTTTAATCTTCTGCTCCATTTCTATCTGCCAATGGCAAGTATTCACATACATACAGCGATGAGGAAATATGTGGCACATCAAAGTCATACCGATGCTTCATCTTAGATGAAGGAACGGAGAAGCTACCTTTCGGCTCTGCCAACTCTTACCTTCGGCACCCTCGAAACACACTTTCGGCACCCTCGAAAAGCACCTTCGGCACCCTCGAAACATACTTTCGACACCCTCGAAAAGCACTTTCGGCACCCTCGAAACATACCTTCGGCACCCTCGAAACATACCTTCGGCCCATGCGAGGCTGTCATAACGGCAAATGCACAAAGAAAAAAGCACCTGCGAGAAGCATATCTCACAGGTGCTTTTTGTAGTCGGTAAGGGAATCGAACCCTTATGCCAAGATTGAGAATCTTGTATCCTAACCGTTAGATGAACCGACCATTCAAGGGTAGTTCCCCTTGTGCGTCTGAGCGGAAGCTGGGGGATTCGAACCCCCGGTACGGTAACCCGTACGGCAGTTTAGCAAACTGCTGGTTTCAGCCACTCACCCAAACTTCCCTTCCGGTTGTTCAAAATGTTACCCAGACAGCGTTTTCTCTCAAACGCGGATGCAAAGGTACGGCGTTTTTTTGACACTGCCAAATATTTTTCCACTTTTTTTTGGAAAAAGTACAAAAACCGTGTTCTTTGGGTCGTTTTTAGTGCATGTCTGCGTCGACAAACGAGAGTGGGAGCAGGTCTTTTACGGAGTTCACCACATAGACTCCGTTGGTACCGTAGAGCAGGATGCAGACGGGTTTCTGATAGCGGTCTTCCATCTCGAGAATGACCTGCCTGCAAGCACCGCAAGGGGTGATAGGTCTCGGCATGAGGCCGTTTTCGTTTCTGGCAGCAATAGCCAGTTTCACGGGTCGCAGTTCGGGATGGACGCTCTGGGCTGCGAAGATTGCTGAGCGTTCGGCACAGAGGCCAGACGGATAGGCGGCATTCTCCTGATTGGCTCCGATGACGATGCTGTCGTCTTCAAGCCGGAGGGCTGCGCCTACATGGAAATGACTATATTTGGCATAGGAATGATCGGTAGCTTTGATGGCATGATCGATGAGTTCAAGGTCTTCTGCAGGTAGCTCGTCGAGCTGGCAGTAGTGAATGTTAACTTCAATTTTCAGTTCTTTCATAATATGTTTTTTGTTTTCTTATTCTTCTTGTATGAATTCGTAGGCTCCGATGTCAGGCCGTTCGTCACGCGGCAGTCCTTTCCGGTCGAGGGGCAGGGAATGTTCGGCACCAGCCTTGTCGATGGCAATGCTGACGGAGTCGAGACTGAAGTCGTAGATGAAATTGTCTGTATCGAAAGTCACGAAATGCTTCCGTCCCGTGGAGAGCGTGTCTTCAATGTCTTCGTAGATTACGTTGGTAAAGTAGACGCTGTCGTCGGTCTCGATGACGGGGGTACGGATAATGCAATGATCGAAGGCATAATTGAATGCCGTTTCTTCATCTCCGGGTTGGCCCATCATCTGGTCGTCGCCGTAGCCGGTAATCAGTGAATTGGTACAGTTGAAAGCCAGGAGCGGCATGGTGTCGGCCGTAAAGCGCAAGGCCACTCCCCTATTTGCATCGAAGGGATAGAACTGTGCCAATGTGCAATGGTTCACTTCGGTTTGTCCACCGATAACCGCCAGACAGTCACCGAGGGTATTAGTTATCTGCGTATTATCAAGTCTGAGGTTACTGTTGGTGGCTTTCACTCCGTAGCCCTGACAGTTGTGTATTGTGGAGGACTCGAGGTAGAGTTTCTGCTTCGTAACGTCCGACGAGTCGCACACGATGCCGTTGTAGGGGCTGTGTATATCGGTGTAGAGCAGATGATTGCCATACGACGACTCGTTGAAATGGATGCCCTGCCACTGGCCACTCACACGGTCGTAAGGCAGATAGTCGAACATATGGTCGATGCGGTCACCTCGCATGACGACATTAGCATCGGGAGTTCCCTCTGTCCTCAGGGTTCCGTAGACTTCTATGCCTGCATCGTTATGGAAATAGAGGGTCGTTCCAGCTGCAATCGTCAAGGTCGCAAGCGAGTCAACCTTGATACCTCCATAGACGACGATGGGCTTCCGCTGGTCTATGACAGAGTCCTTACGCACACATACATTATATAATAGGGTAGCGTCCCAAGTGTAAGTCAGGAGGTTTACTTTCTGAACGTTTCCGTTTTCGAGCGTAAAGACCAGGTTGTCTTCCAGTTTCTGCGGTTCTTCTTGATAGTTCATAGCAGAGGTAAGTTCAACAAACACTCGCACGGAGTCTTTGTTTCGCACCTCCACCTGATTAGTCTGCCATCCAGTCTGCGCTCCTAAGTACACACCATCGACATTCACCCGAAAGCCCGACTGGTTACCTCTTTCGAGCCGTATGCTCTGCAAGCGTATTCCTTCACCCGATCGATTATAGACCCAAAAGGATTTCATCGGAGTAGGAACCGTTGAAAAACAAGTATCGAGGCGAACGGTATCGGTGGAGAAATCTAACAGCAAACCTGGTGCCGTCGAAAAGCTGTCGTCGTCACTACAAGCAGCCAACATCAAGAGCGATGTCAACAGTGCTGTCAGTATTTTCTGTATTTTCATTGTTATTATAACGCAAAAGCTCGCGTTTTATTGTATGTTTTACAAATCTTTCGGCAGTTAATGTTGAAGAAGTTAAAGACAGGAAAAATGAAAGCAGTGCTGCTATAAGCCGGGTTCTGTTCTCAGCCCGATGGCTGAGCGTCTGCCATTTATCTAATCCGACGGGTCACCCCGCGGCTCAAGCGTTCTACCCTCCATCGTCACCCCGAAGAGTCATCAGGCGGGCAACCTTTCTCGCGACAAGCACGAACGATGGTATACATGAACTTGCAGCCTCCAGTGGGCACAGCCCGCCGATCACCCGGCGGCTGGTGGTCTCTTACACACACCTTCTCACCCTTGCCTTCCTTACGGGAGGCGGTTCTTTTCTTCTGCCCTCACCTGCCGTCACCGACAGCTTCCATTTTCAGAAGTGGAGTACCCTGTGCTGCCCGGACTTTCCTCTCGCCCAAAAGGGCCAGCGACAGACCGCAACACTGCTTTCAAGGGTGCAAAGTTAGTGCTTTTTTCTGAAAAAGCGACTTTTTTCAAACGATTTCTCCACAGTTTTTTATTACATAAACGAAAAAAGCGGTTTAACATTGAGAATTAAACTCTTTTTTTTTGTCTTTCAGTTTTTTTAAACTACCTTTGCAACAAAGAAAGAAAAACTCATGAACAACCTGATAAACAACGAGTGGACAGCACCGCTAAAAGTCTATAAGGCCAGTGCAGGTAGCGGAAAAACGTTTACGCTGGCTGCCGAATATATAAAGCTGCTCATTGATAATCCGATGAGATACCGACAGATACTTGCCGTTACCTTCACCAACAAGGCTACGGAAGAAATGAAACAGCGGGTACTGTCGCAACTCTACGGCATTTGGAAAGGCTATGAAGACTCCCAAAGCTACCTCCGAAAGATTTGCGAAGAACTGCAGATGGACGAACAACTGGTGCGCGAAAGAGCCCAGAAAGCCCTCGAACTGCTGCTCCACAACTATAGTTACCTACGCGTTGAGACCATCGACTCATTCTTCCAAAGCGTCCTTAGAAACCTTGCCCGCGAACTCGACCTTAACGCCAACCTGCGCATCAGCCTCAACGACAAAGACATTGAGCAGAGGGCTGTTGACGAGATGATTGAGAACCTCCGGCGAGGGAGCGAAGAACTGACTTGGATTCTCAGCTATATCCAGGACAGCATTTCCGACGATAAGAGTTGGGATGTCATCGGACAAATCAAAGGTTTCGGGGAGAATCTTTTCAAAGACCAATATAAAGAAAACAGCCAACGACTCGGCGAAATACTGTCGCAACCTCAGTTCTTTGAAGAGTACACAAAAACGCTCCAAGCACTCCGCACACAAGCCCAAGAACAATTGGCGGGCTACGGAAAGGAGTTCTTTGAACGGCTGAACGAGAACGGTCTCAGCGAGACTGACCTTTCCGGCGGCTCACGAAGCATCAGCAGCTACTTCAGGAAACTGGCCAACTGTGAGACCGATGAGAAGAAATACCTCACGGCGACGCTGGCAAAATGCCTGGAGAGCCCCGAAGCTTGGGTGACGAAGAAGAATGCCGTGCCGGGCAATACGGCCTACGACCTCGTATGCAACCAGCTGTTCGGTCTGTTACATGAAGCCGAAGAATCCAGGGCGAAACTGATCTGTCAGATGAAGTCGGCCGCCCTTACCCTGCGCCACCTCGACCAACTGCGTCTGCTGAGAAGCATCGAACGCACGATGCGCGAAAGTGACAAGGAGGCTGGACGTTTCATGCTCAGCAATACGCAACTGCTACTCAACCGCCTCATCGCCGACAACGACACGCCGTTCATCTTCGAGAAGATGGGCACAAGGTTTCGCCACATCATGATCGATGAATTCCAGGACACCAGCGGAACGCAGTGGAAAAACTTCATGGTACTCCTGAAAGAGTGTATGAGCTATGGTGCTGTGGGTAATGACGAACGGAAAATGGTCAGCAACCTTATCGTGGGTGATGTCAAGCAGAGTATCTACCGATGGCGAGGGGGCGACTGGCGAATGCTCAACAACATTGTCGATGATTTTCAGAAAGAACAAGTCTTCACGCAACCAATGAGCACCAACTGGCGCTCCTATCCGAACATCATCCGCTTCAACAACGCCTTCTTCAAGACTGCTGCCGAACTGGAACGGCTGAACATCAGTCAGAACAACCCGGAAGGAAGCCGACAACTTCAGGCCGCCTATTCCTACGGCGAAATGCGGCAACTGGTAAGTCCCAAGAACAAAACGAAAGGAGGTTTCGTCAACATCGAACTCTTTTCAGAAAAGACCGAGCCAGAAGAAAACATTCTGCCCCGAACAGCCGAGACCATCGATAACCTGCTTGCTGCCGGTGTCAGACCGAAAGACATCGCCATCCTTGTCAGAAAAAACAGCTACATCCAGCAAATAGCCGACTACCTGAGCAAAGAACGTCCGCAACTGGAGTTGGTCTCTGATGAAGCGTTCCGACTGGATGCCTCCGTTGCCGTAAACATGATTGTCGACGCGCTAAGATGGCTCAACGAACCTACTGACGACCTTGCCCTTTCAAGAATTACATTCTATCAACAGCGATATATCGCCGGCGATGAACAATATACCTCCAACCGACTGGCAGAAGAGAAAGTGAAGGCGATGCTCACCACCGAAGCTCACCGTCTGCGTCGGTTGCCCATCACTGATTTGGTGGAAGAACTGTGTATGCTCTTCCATGTTGACCTGTTACAGGAAGAAGGGGCTTATCTGTCGGCTTTCAATGATCAGCTGAGCAAATTCCTGACGGAATATACTGCCGATTTGAAGGACTTCCTGACCGCTTGGGACGACTCCATCGGCAGCAAGACCATTCACGGGAACGACGTCAACGGCATCCGGCTCATCACCATCCACAAGAGTAAGGGACTGGAATACGACCACGTCATCCTGCCGTTCTGCGATTGGAAATTGGAACAACGATACACCATCTGGTGTGCTCCTCGCGAAACGCCTTACGACCGACTCCCCCTCGTGCCCATCGACTTTACATCCAAACAAATGCAGGGCACCATTTATGAAGCCGACTACGAACAAGAGCATCTGCAGAACGTCATCGACAACATGAACCTTCTCTATGTAGCCTTCACCCGAGCCAAGAAAAGTCTTTTCGTCTTTGGCAAGAGAGGTTCCTCGGCTGCCCGCTCACAACTTATCGAACAATGTCTTCCGGTGCTGCCCGATGTCTTTGCCGACGAAGAAAGAGCAGACAAGGTGTCTCAGGAAAAGACGGCAACATGCATCTTCAACGATAATGGCGGAGAGAAGGATTCCACCCTTTCCCTCACCATCGGAACGCCCGTCGCTGAGGAGAACGAGGGAGGAGTAGAAGAAGAGGAAACCGGCAACATCTTCTTGCAGAAGCCGAAGCAAGTGAATGTTCCCTTTACAACACACAAAGGCTTCCGAAGGTTCAGGCAAAGTAACCAAAGTAAGAGATATGTCGAGGAACGTGCCGATGGCGAACGCGACTATGTGACGATGGGTAGCGTCCTTCACGACATCTTCTCACATATCCGGACCACTACCGACATCAGACCAGCCTTAGCCGAACTCGAACAGAACGGTGTGCTATACGATGAGAACATCAGCCGAGAAAAGCTCATCACGATGCTACGCAAACGATTGGAGAACCCGTTGGTTGCCGACTGGTTCTCGCCCCGATGGACGCTCTTCAACGAATGCACCATCCTTTCCAGAGATGAGTTGACGGGCCTCGTGAAAGAACGCCGCCCCGACCGTGTGATGACCGACGGGAAAGAGATGGTTGTCGTCGACTTCAAGTTCGCAAAGGAAGACGAAGAGCATGTCAGTCAGGTTCGCAAATATATGGATCTTCTTCGGCAGATGGGCCACCAGAACGTCAAAGGTTTCCTTTGGTATGTCTATAGAAACGAAATAAAACCAGTCATCGACGATGAACAATAATACTTTCCTCGGACATGTAGCCGCCGACCTTATCAACAAATATGGCTGCGACCTCTCAAAGACCGTTGTCGTCTTTCCGAACAAACGCGCATCGCTCTTCCTCAACGAACAGTTGATGGAGAGGGTTGAGAAACCACTTTGGAGTCCGCGATACATCACCATCAGCGAACTCTTCCGCCAACAAAGCGACCTTCATGTAGGCGACCCGCTGATGCTCATCGGACGACTTCATCAGGTGTATCAGAAATGCGTGGGGAGCAACGAGTCGCTCGATGCCTTCTTCGGTTGGGGTATGCTACTGTTGTCCGACTTCGATGATGTCGACAAGAATATGGCCGATAGCAAGAAAGTGTTTGCCAACGTCAGTGACCTGCATGAGTTCGATGACGACTCTTACCTGACTGAGCAGCAACGCGAGATATTGAAACAGTTCTTCAGCAACTTCACCGACGGACACACTTCGCTACTGAAAGAACGCTTCCTGAAATTCTGGTCGCATCTATACGACATCTATACTTTGTTCCGCCAGCAACTTCGGGCTGAAGGATTAGCCTACGAAGGCATGGTCTATCGGGAAGTGGCCGAAAAGGAAAGTTTCGACTTCCCTTATGAACAGTATATCTTTGTTGGTTTCAACATGCTTCACAAAGTCGAGCGGCAGCTTTTCGAGCGGCTTCGTGAAGAAGGAAAGGCCAGGTTCTATTGGGATTTCGACGACTATTACATGCACGGCAATGAAGCCGGAACCTTCATTGCTCAATACCTGCAGCACTTTCCAAATGAACTTGACAGCAGTGAGCCGTCAATCTATCACTGCATGAAACAGCAGAAGGAAATAGCCATCATGAGTGCCCAGACCAACGACCTGCAGGCACGATATGTAGCCCAATGGCTGAAGGCCAATCATCGTCTCGAAGACGGCAACAGGACTGCTATCGTGCTCTGCGACGAGAACCTTCTGCCCACCGTCATCCACTGCCTGCCCGACTTGGAAAAGGATGACGAAAGGGCCGGCTACAACATCACGACCGGTTTCCCATTGGACAAGTCGCCTGTTGCCACACTGGTAACTCACCTCATCGCCCTGCAGACGACAGGGCGCTCGGGCAACGCATTTCGTATGAAATATGTTGCACGCCTGCTCAACCATCCCTATGCAGAACTGATCTCATCTGAGTGCGAAACATTGCTCGAGGCTTTCAAACAACAACGAACTTATTATCTCACTCCCGACGACAGCATTCTTACTGAGGGTATTATCGAAGAGGAAAGGGACACCATCCGAACGCTCTTCACCCCACTGACGAAAGATATTTTCTTCCATACGACGCTGCTGAAATGGGTGGCAACCTTGCTCCGACTCATCGGCAGAAACATCGTAAAGTCACAAGAAGAGGAAGAAAAGAGCATATCGCCGCTATTGCAAGAGTCCGTATATAGAATGTATACCTTAGTCAACCGAATGTCGGCCCTGACTGAGAGCGGAGACATCAGCGTTGACACCCCCATGCTGCAACGACTCCTCAACCAACTCATTCAGTCAACCACAATACCTTTCCACGGCGAACCAGCCGTAGGTGTGCAAGTGATGGGAATGCTCGAGACGAGAAACCTCGACTTCGACCATCTCCTCATCCTATCATGCAACGAAGGCAACCTGCCGAAAGGTATCAACGATGCTTCGTTTATTCCCTACTCACTACGGAAAGCCTACGAACTGACCACCGTCGACCATAAGGTTGACATCTATGCCTACTATTTCTATCGGATGCTGCAAAGGGCCAAGGACATCACCATCCTCTACAATGCAGCCACCGACGACGGACAGCGCGGTGAGATGTCACGCTTCATGCTTCAGCTGATGGTTGAGTCGCCCCACCCTATCCACATGTATGCCTTAGAGGCAGGACAACACGCCCAGTCACACGAAGTTGGTGACATTGACAAGACACCCGACATCATACAGAAGCTGAACAGCCTTGAGAAACTATCGCCGACAGCCATCAACCGATATCTGCGCTGTCAGCTCATCTTCTACTATAATGTCATTCTTGGACTCAAGGAACCTCAGGATGACGACGGAGAGACCATCGACAACCGCCTCTTCGGAACAATCTTCCACAGAGCCAGCGAACTCGCCTACCTCAGACTGGCTTCACCAGAGCAACTGACAACCGACAAGCAGGGTCACAGCAAACTGGGGGCTCCGCTGGAAGTGAGAAAAGGCGACATCGAACGACTTCTCGACAATCGTGCAACTATCGAGGCTATTGTCGACCAGGCTTTTAATGAAGAACTCTTCAACAGCACAGGTAATGACGGCAAGCCAACGAAGATGCCTAAACTCAACGGGCTTCAGATCATCAAGAGGGAAGTCATCATCAGCTACCTCACGCAACTGCTTCAACTCGACAAAAAGATAGCTCCCTTCACCATCATCGGATTGGAACTAAAGGTTACCCTTGAAGGAAAGGACGGAATGCCGCCCATAAGCGGATACATCGACCGTCTGGACCTTGTTAGCAATGAAGAAGGAAAACCTGCGGTGCGTGTCATCGACTACAAAACGGGCCGACAGCCCAACCACTACCCAGGTAACATAGAAGAAGTGTTCAATCCTGCCTTCATCACCACCCACCATTCCGACTACTACTTGCAGACGATGCTTTATGCTCTTGCCGTCAACAGGCTGAAAGACAACGATATGACTGCAGGGTTGCCCGTAGCTCCTGCACTTCTCTTCATCCAACACACTGCGTCGGGCGATTACAATCCGATACTGCACTTCGCAAAAGAACCCATCAGCGACATAAACGTCTATTCAGAAGAGATTGAACAACGATTAGAAGCACTGATGAAAGAGATTTACGACCCCACGCGAACATTCTCTCCGACGACAGATGCAAAACGCTGTGCCATCTGTCCCTACAGCAAACTCTGTGGAAGATAAAAGAGGCAAAGGATGATGGGAAAACACCCTTTCGATAAGCTCGACACTTACTTCCGATATAGAAATCAACAATAGTTGGAATTGACGAAAAAGACTTTCAACTGTTGTATGTCTTTTTGATAACACGATGACCAATGCTTGTCAAGAGGATGATCAATGCTTGTTAAGAGGATGATCAATGCTTGTTAAGAGGGTTATCAATGCTTGTTAAGAGGGTTATCAATGCTTGTTAAGAGGGTTATCAGGCTGAGGTAATACTGACGAAGAATAGAATACTGAGAGAGAAAACTTACGAAACGGCATAATCGGTTGACTGTCAATCGGCTGTCAATGGTTCGTTTCCTAAAATATCGAAGGGAGAAAGATGTTTCTTCTTGGCCAATTTCTCAGCGGCCGCTACAGCATCTGTCGTAAAGAAACGCTCGCCGAGGAGTTGGTTGGCAACGTACATGATGCGCCCTAAATGACACTCACGCTCCTCAACGGTGCGTGCTTCGAAATCGGTCAGAGGATAGCGTGAGATAAGATAGAACACCATACAGTCGGGAACAATATACTCTCGCGACATTGAGACTCGCTGCTGTTCGTCGAAAAAAACGGCATAAGGCGGATAGTCTGAACCGAGATATTTGTCGAGTGAGATGCCTATCAAGTCTTCGTCAACAATGATACTTTGCTTCAATGCGCCAACCTGTGCGTAAACGACAGGTAGAGTGACATCGGGCTGAAATTCCTTCAACCTTGCAAAAGCCTTGCTGAGTTGTCGGTCAAGGTCATCGGTCGAGGCATACTGCTCTTCCACATCGACGATAATCTGTTGCAACAAAGAATCTTGGTAGAGACTGAGCAAACGGCTGTTGGTTTCCTGATCCTGAACGTTGCCGAGAAGCAACATATCTTCAATCAGCAAGCGCATCGGCTGCGCATACTCCGTACTCATCTGCTGAAGGGCGGAGAAGTCGCCTGTCGTCAGATAGCGGCTTTCCACACGGTCGAAACGTTCTATCACAACGCTGCCGACCGACCCATCCTCGTCAAAAGGCTTGAGCCGGTATTCGCAAGAGGTCAGCAGAAATGCCAACAAAAAACACGTTATGTAGACCGCTTTCTTCACAAAAACAACCTTCCATGCATTTTTACGGCCGCAAAAGTACTAAAAAATATTGTAAAATACAAATAAAAAGCTAAAAAAGATAAATATTCTTGAAAAAATGACCGATTTAACTTTAATTTGTTGAAAATTTGCAAGATTCCTCTCCGGCTGTCTGGTTCCTCCTTCATACAACAAAGGTAGGAAAATGACCTCAATTAAGCAAATTTAAGCCGCTATATTCTTTTTTGTTGCAAACTTAGAGTAACTTTGCACCTAAAATGGAGAAAACGGATAACTCGCATACATTATTATAATAATAAGACAATGACAGAAACACTTCAAAAGAAACTGAGCGACAGTGCTGCCATGCGCTGGACAGCTCTTGTATTGCTGGCTTCGGCCATGTTCTTCGGTTACATCTTCGTTGACGTTCTCTCACCGCTTCAGGAGCTGTTGCAGACACAACGCGGCTGGGACCCAGTGGCTTATGGTCACTTTGCCGGTTCTGAACCTTTCCTCAATGTGTTCGTTTTCTTCCTGATTTTTGCCGGAATCATTCTCGACAAGATGGGCGTGCGCTTTACTGCCGTACTCTCCGGTGCAGTAATGGTCATTGGCGCCGGACTGAACTATTATGCAGTGACTGAAGGCTTTATCGGCAGTGTCACAGAAGCCTTCTTCAACGACAACTTCAACCTGCCGGAAGCCTGGTGGAACATCACTCCATTCTACGAAGGAATGCCTGCCTCAGCCAAACTCTCCGCTATCGGTTTCATGATTTTCGGTTGCGGCTGCGAAATGGCTGGTATCACCGTCAGTCGCGGTATCGTCAAATGGTTTAAAGGTAAAGAGATGGCACTCGCTATGGGAGTTGAGATGGCGATTGCCCGTGTGGGCGTTGCCGTAGTGATGTTAGGGTCTCCCGTCTTGGCAGCAATCAACCCTGTCAGTGTAAGCCGTCCTGTGGCCTTCTCATTGTGCCTGCTCTGCATAGGTCTCATCTGCTTCATCGTCTATGGTTTCATGGACAAGAAACTCGATGCACAGGGTGTTGAGGAAGAAAAAGACGACCCCTTCAAGGTGAGCGATATCGGCAAAATCCTGTCTTCCCGTATGTTCTGGGTTGTGGCTTTGCTTTGCGTGCTCTACTATTCTGCCATCTTCCCCTTCCAGAAGTACGCCATCAACATGCTTCAGTGCAACCTGCATTTCACCGCCGAACAGGCCGGACGCGTGTTCTTCGTATTCCCGTTGGGAGCCGCTGCCATCACTCCCTTCCTCGGAAACTTCCTCGACCGTAAGGGCAAGGGAGCAACGATGCTCATCCTCGGAGCCCTGCTGATGATTGTCTGCCACTTGACATTTGCCTTCATCGTGCCTGCCACACAGTCGGTCATCATCACCTTCGCCGCCATCATCGTACTTGGCATTTCGTTCTCGCTCGTGCCGGCAGCCCTTTGGCCAAGCGTTCCGAAGCTGATTGACGAAAAACTGCTGGGCTCGGCTTATGCCCTTATATTCTGGATTCAGAACATCGGACTCTATGCCTTCCCGATGATTATCGGTTCGGTCATCCGTTCGTCGAATCCCGGCGTCAACGACCCATTGATGTATAACTACACGGTTCCAATGTGTGTCTTCGCATCCTTGGGTGTTGCAGCCCTTCTGCTTGGCCTCTACCTGAAGATTATTGACAGACGCGGTCACTACGGACTGGAAGAACCTAATATCAAGTAATCGTAAACAAAAAGAGGCACGTCGTGCCTCCAGATAAAAAAAGAGGACGGTAGTTAGTATGCCGTCCTCATTTTTTTCTGTCCGTCGAAGCCGATGGTAAGAGATACTATATAACTCAGCGGGGAGTCTGGAATGCAGACAGCTGCCTCGTAGTGAAGACCCTCGGCATCAATCTTCTGGAAAGAGATGTCGCTAAGGATACTCTGCGAAAGATAGCCTTCAGGAACGAATGCAGCAAAGTCGGTCTTACGGAAATCTGAAGAATAAAGACGGTCTGCGCCTCGATAGATGGTGAGGTTGACAATATTATCGTAATAGATATTGTCGACTGCAAAACCGTCCTCGTTGACTGTCGACTTTATCACCTTATAGGTTGTCGGATTGACTTGCTCATAGCCGTGGTAGCGCTGATTGGAGAAAATTACGACTGTGTCGCGTTTGATCAACTGGCGCTGGTTCAGAATGACACTGCGACGAGTCGTAAAGGCAAGGCGGTCTTCAGAGTTTTCGCTTTTTGTGAGTTTCACCACCTCATCACCCTGATTGCGGAACTGCAGGAAATTCGCCGATTGCCGCTCGATGGGATACTTGGTGAGCTGGGCACCATGGAGGACTATCGTGTCATTGACAATCTGGAAATAGACTGGCTGACTGATGCTGTCTGGATAATAGATGGTGTCGCCCTCAACACGGAAAGCCACGTCTTCATCGTCCATATTCAGCCAGATGCCCTGCAAGAGCTGCTTGGCGGTTGTGTCCTCATGCACGTATTCCTTATATGTATGTCTACCGTTTCCACAGGCTCCCAACAGGATAATGACGGCAACGGCAGTTATTAACTTTTCCATTTCTTCTCTCTATTTTTCGTCTATTTATTAAGATACAACCAATCCTATTTGCTGCAAAGGTACTACTAAAAAACCGAATTACAAAGAGAAAAAAAGAAAAATATCTTTTAACAATATTTTTTTCATCAAAACGTTGTTGGTATCATAAAAATAATGTAATTTTGCACCCATGATTGAACTTCATAGTCATATCGAAATCTTGCTCTTAAGCAATGACTGCGTGATAGTCCCTGGCTTCGGAGGCTTCATGGCGCATCATGTGGACGCCCGTTTCGACGAGGCCGACCACATGTTCTTGCCACCGTATCGCACCATTGGGTTCAATCCGAGTCTCACCCTCAACGACTCTCTCTTGGCACAAAGCTACGTTGAAGCCTACGATCTCAGCTATCCAGAGGCACTGCGACGCATCGAGGAAGAAGTTGAAGCCCTTCGACGACAGCTCGACACGGATGGATATTACGAGCTAAACGGCATTGGAACCATCAAGCAGAACATCGATGGAAACTATGAGTTCGAACCCTTTGAGGCTGGCATCCTCAGCCCCGAATACTACGGACTTTCAGGTTTCCAGATGGAGCCGCTGGCGGTCGCTCACCACAGAGTCGCTTCGGTTGTGCCCGTTCAGAAGCAGCAGGAAGAAGAAACGCCCCAAGAGGTTGAAGCTAATGTAGAGACGGAAGAAGAAGGGGAAGAAGGAGGCCACATTGTCAATCTTCCTATGGCTTGGCTGCGTTCTGCTGCCGCTATTTTAATAGCCGTAATGACCCTCTTCATCCTGCCCGAGCAGGTAGGCAATCATCCGATGGAAGCCTCATCGACGCTTAATACAGGCTGGCTGCGCAAGATGATGCCCAGCACCGTCACCTATACTTCCCCTGCCACCATTGCCACAATAGAAGAAAAAACATCAGAAGTACCGGCTATCGACAAGCAGCCTTCTTCCCAGAATGGGTGTCCGTCGGTTTCACCGGCGGAAGACGTTCTCGAGAAAGAAACAACTGATTATTATTGCGTTGTACTGGCAAGCATGGTTTCCGAAAAGAATGGCAACGACTTTATTCAGCGTCTGGCCAAAAGCGGTTTTGACAAAGCCGAACTGATGAAGCGTCCTTCCGGTAACAAAGTCGTCTATGGCAAGTTCGTCTCCGAGGAAGATGCCATCAACATGAAACGCCAGCTGAGTCGCAATACCGAAGCACGCGACTGTTGGGTGATGCACGTGAAGCAATGAAAAGAGTGCGTTGTCCAAAGTGTGACCATTTCATCCCATTTGATGAAACCCGCTACGAGGAAGGCCAACAACTGGTTTTCCAATGTCCTGCTTGCAACAAGCAGTTCAGTATCCGGTTGGGCGTCTCAAAACTGCGTGGAACCCAGAAGCAAGAACTTCATCCCGACGAACACGCCAATGAGAGTGGCGTCGGCTCCATCGTCGTCATCGAGAATGTATTCGCTTTCAAGCAGGTCATTCCCCTCCACATGGGTGACAACACCATCGGTCGCTACCAGAAAGGCAGTGGTGTCAACTGTCCTATTGAAACCGTTGACCCCAGTGTCGACATGCATCATTGTGTCATCAATGTCAGCCGCGACAAACAGGGAAGACTGAAATATATTCTTCGCGACGGACCAAGCTATACGGGAACTTTTGTTGACAACCAGATACTGGGTGACCGCGAACGTCGCGTCATCGAAGACGGCACACTATTCACCATCGGTGCCACCAGCGTCATCCTTCGCGCCTCAGAGGATGAATAAGCGCACATCTTTTTTACCCTTATTTTCTTCGTTCTTCAACAACACAGGCAAAAAAGAAGTAATTCTTTTTGTTTTGCGCACGATTTTTCGTAACTTTTGATAAGTTACTCTATCTCGACATAAAAAATAAATGTATTTATTTTGTTCTGCCCTCGATTTTTCGTAACTTTGCAGGGACTTTGAAAGAACTTTCAAATAATAGCGACAGCAATATATGGGCAACAGACTAATTGATTACAAGAAAGTAAACGTCTATCAGGGGGAAAACCTGATACTGAACGAAGCTGACTTCCACGTAGACGAAGGTGAATTTGTATACATCATCGGAAAGGTGGGCTCAGGAAAAAGTTCACTGTTGAAGACGATGTATTGTGAACTTGACCTCAACGAGGATGAGGTGGAAGAGGCCAGCGTACTCGGACGAGACATCCTGACCCTGAAGCGTAAGGAGATACCAGCCCTGCGACGCGAGATGGGCATCATCTTCCAAGACTTTCAACTCCTTCACGACCGTTCCGTGAAGCACAACCTCAGTTTTGTCCTTCGTGCAACGGGGTGGAAAGACCGTGAAGCTGTCAACAAGCGCATTGATGAAGTGCTTGCCCTCGTTGGGATGGAAGACAAGAAAGACAAGATGCCTCATGAACTCTCGGGTGGCGAACAGCAGCGCATTGCTATTGCCCGCTCGATGCTCAACGAACCGAGACTCATCGTTGCCGATGAGCCTACCGGCAACCTCGACCCTGAGACGGCTGCCCATATCATCGGACTTTTACGAGAGATTTCACTCAGAGGGACATCGGTCGTGATGTCCACCCATAACATCGAGATGCTCAACCGATTCCCTGGCATCGTCTACCGCTGTAAAGACGGTCACATCACCGATGTCACACAAGAATATACGCACCTCGACCTCAGCGAAGACGCAGAGGAGAATTAAGGAAATGGTCAAAACAATAGAAGATTAAACAAGATAAACTAAAAAGGCTATGAAAGTAATGAAATTCGGAGGTACCTCGGTCGGTTCGCCCGAGCGAATAAAAGGAGTTGCCTCATTGATTACCAGAACAGGAGAACCCGTCTTTATCGTGCTGTCGGCAATGTCGGGCACAACCAATTCACTCGTTGAAATCTCCGATTACCTCTACAAAAAGAATACCGATGGAGCCAACGAGGTCATCAACAACCTCGAAAAGAAATATTTGGCTCATACCGATGAACTCTATTCCACCGATGAGTTCCGGAAGAAGACCGTTGACTTCCTGCACGAAGAGTTCAACTACCTGCGTTCGTTCACCAAAGACCTCTTCACCAGCTTTGAGGAGAAGGCCATCGTGGCCCAAGGCGAGATTCTGTCCACCAACATGATGGTCAACTATCTGGAGGAACAAGGAGTGAAGGCTGTCCTGCTTTCGGCACTCGACTTCATGCGAACGGACAAGAACGGCGAACCTGACCCGCAATATATCAAAGAGAAACTGGATGTCGTGATGAAAGCCAATCCCGACTATCAGATATATATCACACAGGGCTTCATCTGCCGCAATGCCTACGGTGAAGTCGACAACCTCTTGCGTGGCGGCAGCGACTATACAGCTTCTCTCGTGGGAGCTGCGCTGCCTGCGGAAGAAATCCAGATATGGACAGATATCGACGGAATGCACAATAACGACCCGCGCGTCATCGAGAAGACAGAAGCCATTCCGCAACTGAACTTCGAGGAAGCTGCCGAGTTGGCTTACTTTGGAGCAAAGATACTCCACCCCACCTGTGTCCAGCCTGCAAAATATGCCGGCATCCCCGTGCGCCTGAAGAATACTATGAAACCTGACGCCGAGGGAACTATCATCGACAACGTGCTCATGCGCGGTAAAATAAAGGCGGTCGCTGCAAAAGACAACATCACTGCCATCAAGATTAAGTCGTCACGAATGCTGCTGGCAACAGGTTTTCTTCGTAAAGTATTCGAAATCTTCGAAAGCTATCAGACCCCTATCGACATGATTGCCACATCGGAAGTGGGGGTGTCGATGAGTATTGACAACGCAGCCCACCTGAGTGACATCGTCAACGAATTGAAGAAATACGGAACCGTCACCGTCGACTCCGATATGTGTATCGTGTGCGTCGTAGGCGACCTCGACTGGAGTAACCTCGGCTTCGAGACCCTCACGATGGAAGCTATGAAAGACATTCCCGTCAGAATGATTTCCTACGGAGGCAGCAACTACAACATCTCCTTCCTCATCCGAGAAGCCGACAAAAAGCGTGCTTTGCAAAGTCTTAGTTCAGTCCTCTTCAACGACTAAGTCACATGAAAGGAACGTTCCCCTTAGAGAGGTTTGACCAGTGGCGCACCCCTTTCTACTATTATGACACAGACCTGCTTCGGCTGACACTCCATACCATCAGGGCAGAGGCAAGACGTCACGAACGCTTCGAGGTGCACTACGCCATCAAGGCAAATGCCAACCCGAAGGTTCTCAACATCATTGCTCAAGCTGGATTAGGAGCCGACTGCGTCAGCGGTGGTGAGATTGAAGCAGCCCTCAGAGCAGGCTTTCCACACAGCAAAGTCGTCTATGCTGGTGTCGGCAAAAGCGACTGGGAGATAGAACTGGGTCTTGAGAAAGATATCTTCTGCTTTAACGTAGAGAGTCTGGCCGAACTCGAAGTCATCAACGAAACAGCACAGCGCATGAACCGCAAGGCGCGTGTTGCCCTCCGTATCAATCCCAACGTAGGAGCCCACACCCACGCCAATATCACCACAGGGTTGGCTGAAAACAAGTTCGGCATTGCTATGGCTGATATGGAGAATGTCATCGAACAGGCGCTCTGCATGAAAGGTGTCGAGTTCATCGGACTGCACTTTCACATCGGTTCACAAATACTTGACATGGGCGACTTCAAAGCCCTCTGCAACCGTATCAACGACCTGCAGCAACAGCTTGAAAAGCATCACATCAACATCGGACACATCAATGTCGGCGGCGGATTAGGCATCGATTATCAGCACCCCAACCGTGAACCGATGGCAGACTTCCGCTCCTACTTCGATACGTTTGCACGTCATCTGAACCTGCGGCAGCATCAGACACTACATTTTGAACTCGGACGAGCGGTCGTAGCACCTTGCGGCTCGCTCATCACCCGAGTGCTCTACGTCAAGCAAGGCACCTGCAAACAATTCGCCATTACGGATGCAGGCATGACCGATCTTATCCGACCAGCCCTCTACCAGGCGTACCACAAGATAGAAAACCTGACAAGCGACGAACCCTGCGAGACCTACGATGTCGTGGGTCCCGTCTGTGAGTCGAGCGATGTCTTCGGGAAAGCGGTCGATTTAAACCGCTGCCATCGACACGACCTGTTGGCATTGCGGTCGGCTGGAGCCTACGGTGAAATTATGGCAAGCCAGTATAATTGTCGGCGACTGCCCGAAGGTTTTATAACCGAAGATTTTTAAAACGCAAGCACTAATCAATAAGTGCTAAAGAGAAGAAAGAAATGTTGTATATTTGCATCGCTTGTATCCTTACAGCCCTTGTGGCTGCACTCATCAACCCGTTTCTCCGCCTGCGACTGAAGCAGCATGAAAAGCCTGCAGAAAAAGTTGAAATGCCTCCAGTGAGCATCATCATGCTCTCCGACCGTGATGCTCACAAGCTGGACCAACGGCTCGACGCCGTGCTCTCACAAGACTACAATCAGCCTTTTGAAGTCATCGTCATCACTGAGAAAAGCGACTCAGAGGTGCAGGATGTCTTAAAGCGACGCGCTTCCGATGCTCGCATCCGTTCGACTTTCGTACCCCTTTCGTCACGTTATATGAGTCGCACGAAACTGGCCGTCACTCTCGGTGTTAAAGCAGCACAGTTCGAATGGATAATACTTCTCGATGCCAACACCCGCCCTCAATCGTCGAAATGGCTGCAGAATATGGGGAGCCACATGACCGACAATCACAACATCATCTTAGGTTATTCAAACTACGGTATCAGCGACAGTAAGGCATATCATCGCTTCGAACGACTCTTCACCGCCAGCTACCTACTCCGACGCGCCCAACGGGGTCTCCCCTATCGTGCCAATTCCACAAACTTTGCTTTCCGAAAGAGTGAGTTCATTCGCCAAGACGGTTATCGGGGCAACCTTCAGTTTGCGCGAGGCGAATATGATTTCCTTATTAACAAATACGCGCGAAAGGGAGCTTCTGACATCGAAATAAGCCCTGAGGCAATGACGGTCGAAGCCGGGCCATACAGCAAGCAGTGGCGAGACACCCATCTGTCATACCTCTACCACCATAAATCCCTGAAGAGGTGGTTTCCGATGCACATGCTCACCATCCTTGACCAAACCATTCTCCACATCAGCTATTGTTTTTTGGTGGCGGCCCTGGTCTATGCAATAGTCAATTCCCAATGGCTCCTTGTCGGAGCCGCTACGGCCTCATTACTACTCCTATTGGTATTGCGCACATGGCTGGCTCATCGCGTCGCCCACACCTTCAATGCTCATCTGTCTGTTGCACTGCTCCCTTTACTTGAACTGTCAATCACCTGGCATTCCCTTTGGTTTCGCCTGCGACTGCTTTTCGCCGATAAAATCGACTTCACTAGTCACAGATTATAAAAGGTGAAGGTCCTCTCAATTAAATGACAAAAAATGCGAGTACAATTCATCATACCATCAGCATTGAGCAACGACGACATCATCGGAGGCTTTGCCAAAGGACTCAAAGATGCTCTTTGCCCCTCATTCGACATAGAGGCGGTGAACGAACATCCCAATCTCATCCATGTCTTTGGAGCCTGGCAGACGCTGTCGACAAAGACTCTCGAAGATGCCCATCGGCGCCGCATACCCATTGTCTTTTCTCCATTGGGCGGACTTACACCTTGGACCATCTGTCATCACGACCACGCTGCCCAAAAGGCTCAAAAACAGGCTGTCCGATGGGCGGACATTGTTCATGCTGCCGGACCTGAAGAACAAAAGGCTGTGCTGCATTGGGCTGAAAACCGACAAAGAGTCATCATGCTTCCCAACCCCGTCATCACGGCGACAACGACATTTCAGCAAGTGGCAAAGGCTTTCAGCAATGAATACAAACAACTGTCCGACGCTCATGACCAAAGGATTACAGAAGAGATTGCACGCCAGACAGAAGCCTTACAAGAAAAAAATGCCTATATCAGGCACATCGTCTCTGCAACGCTTTACTTGCATTATTGGTACGGCCGAGGAACACTGCCTTCAACGATACTCAACGAGCTGGCAGATTACTTGATAACCCACGACTATGATGAAGACGCGATACCGTCAATACTGGATGCTGTCGGTATGCGAACGTTCTTCCAACAGCTACTGCTGGTGCTTAGTGACATCACTCCACTGACGGAAGGTTTCATGCCCCTTCCGGCAGTAAATGACAAACAGTCGAAAGCAATGAGACTGATGGTATTCCCAAAACCTGCCGACAACTAAGGCAAATTGACACCAAACTCGCGGCGCAACTCATCATAGATGCGCTGAACGGGCAGTCCGACGACATTGAAATAGCTGCCCCGAATGGCGGTAACACCGACATACCCTATCCACTCTTGTATACCATAGGCACCAGCCTTGTCAAAGGGTTTGTAATGATTGACATAATAGTCAATCTCTTCATCTGACAACTCTTTGAAAGTCACATCGGTAATAACGCAGAGTTCATGTTGCTTGCACTGTGTCTTCATACACACCGCCGTCATCACCTGATGGGTTTTTCCACTGAGTTCTCGCAACATTCTGACAGCATCGGCGGCATCAGTCGGCTTACCCATAATCTCATCACCCAGAACGACAATGGTGTCTGCAGTGATGACCAGTTCATCATCGCCGACCGTATAGGCAGCAGCCTTCTCACGGGCGATATGTCTGACGACTTCTTCTGGCGAAAGCCCTTCGGGATAGCTTTCGTCGATACCCTCCAACACTTTCACCTCAAAAGGCCACCCCAATCCAGCCAACAATTCGCGGCGGCGGGGAGAATTACTTGCTAATAAGAGTTTCATAGAATAATGGAACACATCCTCTACATCAAGGGGATTTCTCATCTCTCCTTTACCATCCGAAAGCTTTCGCACTGTTCATCCAGAGACCTTGCGAGCGAAGCACCTGCTCGATAACATCACGTCCGACACCATAGCCACCTTTCAGGTCGCTGACATATCGGCTGACTTCTTTTATTTCCGGACAGGCATCCTTCGGGCAACATGGACAACCCACACGCTGCATGATTTCGTAGTCTGGAATATCGTCGCCCACATACATCACCTCTTCGTCTGTCAACCCATACTGAGCGAGTAACGCATCGTAAGTCTTCACCTTGACGGCACATCCGAGGAAAATATCCTCAACTCCCAGTTTCCGATAGCGTTCAGCGACAGCTGGCGTATTCGCCCCTGTCAGGATAGCTATGCGCAACCCCATCTTCACGGCAAGCTGAATGGCATAGCCGTCCTTGATGTTTACAGTACGCAGAGGATCACCCTGACTATCCATCGAGACGGTCTCGGAAGAAAGGACACCGTCGACATCAAAGATGACCGCCTTTATCTTTTGCAAATCATAGTTTATCATCGGCTCATTCCTAATATTTCATTTCACATGAACTTGTTCCCACTTCAAGCGTTCCTCGTCCTGCGGCTTACGCTCATCAGCAGCATGGCCGAACGCCACTAAACACAATACACGCAGATGGCTGGGAATATCAAGGATGCCCCTAACTAACTCTTCCGATGACTCACCGTCGGCAGTAGCCCTACCACGTATCTGCACCCAGCAAGAGCCCAAGCCGAGGTCTTCTGCCTGTAGCTGCATGGCGAAGGCTGCTATCGAACCGTCCTCAACCCAGCAGTCATCCTCTTTGTCGTCACCCAAGACAGCAACGACAAGCGGAGCACCTGCCACAAAGCTACAGCCCATGCTCTTTACTTCGGAGAGTCTCACAAGATCTGTCTTATCATCGATGACAACAAACTGCCAGACTCTGAGTCCCTTCGACGTGGGTGACATCAAGGCGGCACGAAGCAACAGCTTTACATCATCACCCGAAACAGTTTCATCTGTGAAACGGCGATGGCTTCGTCGCTGTTGAACCAGTGTTTTGAAATCTACCATAAGTTCACAATTTATTGCAAAGTTAATCCTTTTTCGTCGGAACGACTTGCAGGCGTACGAGATTATAATATTTTTTAACACAAAATCTTGAATAATTCGGCAGTTATTAATATATTTTTTTGTAATTTTGCACCGATTTTCGACATGAAAAAAGTTATTCTATTGACATTCAAAGGATTACGGAATAATGAAAGGATAAAAGGATGAGACAATTAAAAATCCAAAAGAGTATCACCAACCGTTCGAGCGAGGCCCTTGACAAGTATCTCGTTGAAATAGGTCGTGCCCCCCTCATCAGCATCGATGAGGAAATCGAGTTGGCGCAGAAAATCAAAAAGGGCGGTCCCGAAGGTGAACGTGCCAAAGACAAGCTCGTCACTGCCAACCTGCGCTTCGTCGTATCAGTTGCCAAGCAGTACCAACATCAGGGACTGACGCTTACCGACCTTATCGACGAAGGTAACATCGGACTCATCAAGGCTGCCCAGAAATTCGACGAGACGCGCGGTTTCAAATTCATCTCCTACGCTGTATGGTGGATCCGGCAGAGTATACTGCAGGCGATTGCCGAGCAGAGCCGTATTGTGCGCCTTCCTCTCAACCAAGTAGGTTCGCTCAATAAAATCAATCACGAAATCAACTGCTTTGAGCAGGAAAACCAGCGTCGTCCGTCCATCGCCGAATTGGCAGAGGTGACAAATATCGACGAAGAGAAGATTGTGCAGAGCATGATGGCCGACGGCCACCACGTTTCCATCGACGCACCTTTCCAAGAAGGTGAAGACAATACAATGCTCGATGTCATGCCCTCGAGTGACGACAGCCGCACCGACCGACAGGTAGACCACGAGTCAATGGCAATGGAACTCGACTCCGTACTTAACAAAGTACTGAAAGACCGTGAGATTATTATCCTGAAAGCCTGCTTCGGCATCGACCAACCAGAACGCGGCCTTGAAGAAATCGGTGACCAGCTGGGACTCACCCGTGAGCGAGTCCGCCAGATTCGTGAGAAGAGCATTGCCAAGCTCCGCGACTCTGGATACGCCAAGATTCTAATGAAATATCTCGGTTAATATTTGTAAGAGACTTATAGGTCTGAATATACAAAACATAGCCCAGGAGGTCCGTCCCCTGGGCTATGTTTATATGGTCTTTACGGCATTTGAAGCTATATTTCAACTAATTATCGGCAGGTTATCTGACTGCAACGGTCTTACTTCTGTCCTACTCTCACGCTGATACGTTTGAACCCCATGGCGCTGAGCAGCTGCGAAAGCTGTCGTTGAGCATTCTCTCGTGCCGACTGCATGTTGGTCTCCGTCAGGCAACGCTGATTCATCGTGGCGACAGCGGTCTGATACATCCGTTCGCGATCGGCGTGGGTCCATTTACCGCTCTCGTAGAACGAACGTGTGCGGGCTTCGTCGATGAAGTTGTCGTCAAGCAGATGCACGTCGGGCAGTTGCATCGACACGGAGTCACCGTCGACGGTCACCCAGTCGGCTTGCAACTCAGAGAGGTCTATGCCTATGCGCAACGTTCCATAATAGATACGCGCGAGCTGATTGTCACCGAAGAAGCCATAACGCACAGTGTCGACGAGTTCCTCGTCGCTGACCGAGAGAAACTCCCACTGTCCTATGTTGCGAATGGACTGTATCTGTGTGGGCGAAAGGCTTACACGCTCTTTCTTTCCCAGCGACAGATGGGTTCCGTCGGCAAGATAGCCGACGACGACAAGGGCTATGAGCACCAGGAAAACCAACGTGAGGAGTATCTTCCCGATGGTGCCCGAGAGACCTCGGACAAAGTATTGGAAATTATTCTGCGGTTGCTCCATTATAATGTTCTATTCTTTGTCAGCCGTTGATTCTCTCGACGATGAGCGAGGGGATGTCTCGGATGCCGAAGTCTCGGCGGAAGGTGATAGTAATGTCCTGTTCATCGTAGCCAAGTTCTGAGAGCATGGGGATGAGTGTGGAGGCGGCACTCTGCCGGGCTGTCTCTATGATTCCCATGTGGGCAATGTCGTTGATGATGGCTTGCCGTCCCTGCTGCTCATAGTGTGAGAGTTCTTCGTCAGAGAAGTTACTGCGTATGAGGGGTATATACTGTCTGATGGCGTCGTGGTCGATGCGTGTGGCAGTGAGCATAAGCTTCGGGTCGGGGAGGAAGATTTCAATCTTGCCATCATGGCGGCTGACACGGTCGGGGCTGAAATCACTGAAGTCGATATAGGCCTTCACGGAGGCACTGATAGGTATGGCAACCTTCCGACGACTCATCGGAACATCTACAGAAAAGTCTTTCTGAAGGATTTCTCCACTGAACTGAAGGTTGTCATCGTGGGTGACTATTTTCCTGACCATGTATTCAGCACTGTAGAGGCGGGAACACTGCCGTATCTGTGTCATCAGGACCGACAGCGTGTCTACCTGCTCCACTTCTACCCTATCCTCACGGCCACCGCAAGAACAGAGCACAGCCAATGCCAACAGCAACAGAAGTGCAATTCTCTTCATCTCATTCATCATGATTGCAATAATACGTCACAAAGTTACTAATTTTTGCTGTACCTGCCATCTTTTTCACATTTTTTTTGTCTCAAGGGCTTAAACCATCTCTGTTTTCCTACGTCAGATGATATGTTGCAACAAAGAAATAAAACAAATAATAACTACCAACAAAAGAAAGGACAACAGAAATGAAGAAAATGACATTGGCCCTGATAGCCTTATTCACC
This sequence comes from Prevotella sp., assembly GCA_017445845.1. GTDB lineage: Bacteria > Bacteroidota > Bacteroidia > Bacteroidales > Bacteroidaceae > Prevotella. Next base: position 60,241 of record JAFSRY010000033.1, on the reverse strand, counting down.
GTAACCACCGCCACTATGGCCCAGGACAACAACAGACAACGTCGCTTCGACCCTAAAGAGATGGTGCAGCGCCAAACAGACCGTATGGCTGAACGCTATGCCCTCACCGACGAACAAACGGAGAAAGTGCTTGCTCTTAACACAGAATATGCCGGCAAGTTGCGTCCGCAGAACGGACCAGGCAGAGGACCTCGCATGAGAGACAGACAGCCGCAACATAACCAGCAGGCCGACGGTCAGACCGGTGCAACACAGCCCAACCGCGAGGAGATGGAAGCCCGCATGAACGAAATGAGAAAACAGCAGGAGGCCTATAACAACGCGCTGAAGGACATCCTCACTGAGGAACAGTTCCAGAAGTACGAGGAAGACCAGAAGCAAATGCGGCAGCGTGGTCCTCGTGACGGACGCAGGGGACAGCAACGACAGGCATTCTAAATGTGGTTAAGTTCTAAAATCAATTAGTCAAGCCCCACGAAGTTATTATAAGCCAACAACTTATGAAACGAACCGACGACTTATTAGTTTCAAGATTTGTTGCAGGCTTTGGAACGGCTATTATCACACACTGGTAATAGGATTATCACACACTGGTAATAGGATTATCTCACACTGATCATCGGATTATCTCACACTGATAAGCGTATTACCTCTTTGAGAAGCGTATGCCGATAGATTTTTTCGGGAATAGCGATGCTAAGAACCGAGGGTAGCGAGGGATAACTCCGGGGGGTGGAAGCGATTAATACTAAGGAAGCAAAACAGAACCAACAAAGATTGAATGAAATATCTCAATAGGAAAACACATTAGTCCGATTAAGTTTAAAGATTGTTTGGCATCCGCAGAACGCAAGTCTCTGCGGATGTTTTTTCATAAAGAGCCCCCTTGCTTCTCCCCTCTACTTTCTTCGTCCTCCGAACGTTCCGGCATTGTTCGACTTTGAAGAACTTGAGCTCTGGCTGCCCGAAGAAGCATTCGAGTTGTCATTTTTGTTCTGTTCGCTGTCATTCTTTGCTCCCCTCCGAGAACTGCTGCCAGAGTTATTCTGGTTGGCATTGGAAGAATTGTTCTTCGAAGCATTCGAGCCGAACTTCACAGAACTGCCCTGACCGCTGCGCGATGCATTGTTGGAATTATCGTTCTTTTTCTGCGAGCCATTGCCAGAGGCATTACTTCCACTGTTGCCTTGGTTGTTGTTCTGGTTGCCGATGTGCCATGAGCTGCCGCCTTGGCTTCCACCCGAGGAATTGCCTCTGTCCGGACGGTTGTCATTCATGTTTCCACCGTTATTATTGTAATTCCAGCTGTTGGAGTTGCCGCTCTGACGCCAGTTGTCATAATATCCACCGCGATAGCTGAAGGCATTGGGATGACGACCGTTATCAAACGAACGTCCCGAATAGTAGCTGCCGGAACTGTTGGAGTGGCCTCCACGATAGTTGTCAAACACACTGGGAACCTCATAGTAGAGGTGGTTGCGGTTGCGGTAATAACTATAGATGTTGTAAACGACCGAATTTCCTGACCATCCGAGCGGACGATAGAAGTATTTGATGGAACGGTAGTGATTATACTGTAAGGAACTCAGCACATACTTCAAGTCTGAATTACGACGACGCCAGTACTTTCCGTTCACTTCCGACCGATGGTTGACCATATAGAAATAGTCGAAGTTGATTTCGTAAACGGCATCAAACTGCGCCATCGAAAGGTTCAGTTCATAGGCCATCTTGTCGCTCAGGTAGAGTGCCTCATTGCGGGCATCCATATACGACATTGCGCGGGCAGAGAAGGCTATCGCCATCATGACTGCCATCAGTATCATCTTTTTCATCGTCTTTCCCTTTCCTGTTTTAAATCGTTACTATTTACATATTTGTGTTCACAGTTGCAAAGGTAAATACTTTTTCTCGAACCTGCAAGTAATTTTTCCTATTTTCACAGAGGTTTTTTCCTAAAGTTAATAGGGAAATCCCTTTGTTGTTTGAATAAAAAGTTGTAACTTTGTAGCCAATATGAATAGGAAACCATCATTACTACTGCTCTGTCTCGCCTGTTTGATAATGGCAGGCTGCCGCCAGACACGTTTTTTCGAGAACCCAGTCATCAAGAGTGACGTACCCGACCCAACGGTTATCCGCATCGGGACAACATATTATGCAGCCGGCACTTCTGGCAACAGCAAATGGGTTTATCCGATGTATCGCTCGGATAATCTCGTCGACTGGGAACCCATCGGACATGTGTTCAACGACTGGCCGGAATGGACACTGGGCTCCTTCTGGGCACCGGAGCTTTTCGAGCACAACGGAAAAGTTTTCTGCTACTATACGGCTCGCAACAAAAACGACCGCAAGTCGTGCGTCGGCGTGGCAACAGCCGACCGACCGGAAGGTCCCTATACCGACCACGGTCCGTTGGTGCAGTGGACCAATGAGGCTATCGACTCCTATATATATGACGACGACGGACAGCTCTATATCACCTGGAAGGCCTACGGACTCGACCCGGAACGCCCCATAGAGCTGTTGGCACGCCGTCTCTCCGACGATGGTCTGCACCTTGAAGGTGATGCCTTCACTCTGCTGACCGACATCGAAGACATCGGTATGGAAGGACAATGCATTTTCCATCACGGTGATTATTATTATATAATGTACGCCGCGCGCGACTGCTGTTCGCCTCGAAGCGACTATGAAGTGCGCGTCGCCCGCTCCACCAACTTTGCCGGACCTTACGAGAAATATGAAGGGAACCCCATCCTCAAAGGCGACGGCGAAACCATCCAGTCGTGCGGTCACGGCACATTGGTCAGCACCCCGAAAGGCCGACTCTACTACCTCTGTCACAGCTACCTCATCGGCAAGTACCACGAAGGGCGGCAACCCATTCTGCAAGAACTTGTCATCGGCAAAGACGGTTGGCCCCACTTCAAGACAGGCAATATCACCATTCCATGTCAGCCTTGGCCGAACGTAAAGTAAAAAGAATAGTATTAACAACCTAAATAACAAAACCTGATGAACGACAAAGGAAACAAAGGCTACCTGATCAGCATCGTCATGGTAGCCGTTCTGGGCGGATTGCTCTTTGGTTATGACACCGCCGTTATTTCTGGAGCTGAGAAAGGCTTGCAAGCCTTCTTCCTTGGAGCCGAAGATTTTAACTACACCGACGGGATGCACGGCTTCACCTGTGCCAGCGCACTCATTGGCTGCATCATCGGAAGTGCCATCAGCGGCCTGTTGGCCTCACGGTGGGGACGTAAGCGCTCGCTGGTCTTTGCGGGTATCATGTTCTTCATCTCCGCATTGGGCAGTATGTCGCCCGAATTTCTTTTCTTCGAAAAAGGACAGCCAACTTTCAGCCTGCTCATCGCTTTTAATATCTACCGTGTCATCGGCGGCATCGGTGTCGGACTGGCATCAGCCATCTGCCCGATGTATATCGGTGAGGTCGCCCCGTCTAACATTCGCGGAATGTTGGTTTCATGGAACCAGTTTGCCATCATCTTCGGTCAGCTGGTCGTCTACTTCGTTAACTTCCTCATCCTCGGTGAACATACCAACCCCGTCATCGAGTCAATCGGACAGGGCATGAACACGGTGGTCGCAGGCAGTGACCCATGGACCATCGCCTCCGGATGGCGTTATATGTTCGGAAGCGAAGCCGTACCGGCAGGCCTCTTTGCCCTGCTCATCTGCTTCGTACCGGAAACACCGCGATACCTCGTGATGATTGGTCGCGACACACAGGCTCTCGGCGTGCTTTCGAAGATTAACGGCGAAAGCAAAGCCCGTCAAATACTACAGGACATCAAGGACACCATCACCGTCAAGACGGAACCGCTCTTCACCTACGGCATGTTAGTCATTTTTATTGGTATCATGCTCAGCGTATTCCAGCAGATCGTCGGCATTAATGCCGTGCTTTATTACGCACCACGCATTTTCCACGACATGGGTATGACCAACCCGATGATGCAAACCGTCATGATGGGTGTTGTCAACATACTCTTTACGTTGGTAGCTGTCTTTACCGTAGAAAAACTCGGCCGTAAACCTTTGCTCATCACAGGTTCTTTGGGCATGGCCATCGGAGCACTGGGTGTAGCCCTGACATTTGGCAACCCGCAACTCAGCCTCATCTGTATGCTGTCCATCATGGTCTACTCGGCATCGTTCATGTTCTCATGGGGTCCCATCTGCTGGGTGCTCATCGCTGAGATATTCCCCAATACCATTCGCGGCAAAGCCGTTGCCATCGCCGTTGCCTTCCAGTGGATCTTCAACTGGATAGTGTCCTCATCGTTCGTTCCGATGTTCAACATGAAGACGGCCGCCGACCCGAACTTCGGCCATTGGTTCACCTACGGTCTCTATGGTGTGCTCTGTATCGTTGCCGCCGTCTTCGTCTGGCGCTTAGTTCCTGAGACCAAAGGAAAGACACTGGAAGAAATGACTAAACTGTGGAGGAAAGAAAAATGAGCAGGGTTCTTCTTGGCTTCGACGTAGGCAGTAGTAGCGTAAAGGCATCGCTTGTTGACGGGCAGACAGGGCAATGTTTAGCCGCTGCTTTCTTCCCGGAAAAAGAGGCTGCTATCAAAGCAGTCCAAATGGGCTGGGCCGAACAAGACCCCGACTCATGGTGGACTTATGGAAAACAAGCCCTTGCCAAAGTAATGGCCGATGCCCATATCACAGGCGATGACATCATGGCCATCGGTATCTCCTACCAGATGCATGGGCTGGTATGCGTTGATAAAAACCTCAAGCCCCTGCGCGACAGCATTATCTGGTGCGACTCGCGTGCCGTGCCATACGGTGAAAAGGCTTTTAATGATTTAGGCAGCGACCAATGCCTGGGCCATCTGCTCAACTCACCCGGCAATTTCACAGCTTCAAAACTGGCTTGGGTGAAGGAAAACGAACCCGAACGCTTCGACAAAATCTACAAAATCATGTTGCCTGGCGACTATATCGCCTTGCGCCTGACTGGTCAGGCTACGACCACCGTCAGCGGTCTGTCGGAAGGAATGTTGTGGGACTTTAAAGAAAACCAGCCCGCCTGGTTCCTGACCGATTACTTCGGTTTTCCACGAACGATTTTGGCAGATATTGTTCCTACCTTCGGACAACAATGCGAAGTATCGGAAGAGGCAGCCCGAGAAACAGGGCTTCGAAAGGGAACGCCCATCTGCTATCGTGCCGGCGACCAACCTAACAACGCCCTATCGCTGAACGTCTTCAATCCGGGAGAAGTAGCCTCAACGGCAGGCACGTCTGGTGTCGTCTATGGGGTGCTGGGCGACGTGAACTACGACCCGAAGTCGCGTGTAAACATCTTTGCCCATGTCAACCACCAATCACCCAACACACGATTGGGTGTTCTCGGCATCTGCAACGGCACAGGCATTCTGAACGCTTGGATGCACCGCAACGTAGCTCCCGACCTGAACTATAACGACATGAATCTGCTTGCCGCCACCATTCCTGTAGGTTCTGAAGGGGTCACCATACTTCCTTTCGGTAACGGAGCTGAACGTATCCTTGAAAACCGTGAGCCAGGCTGCAGCATCCGGGGTATAAACTTCAACGTCCACAACCGCGCCCACCTTCTGCGTGCCTCACAGGAGGGCATAGTCTTTGCCTTCTGCTACGGAATGGAAGTCATGCACGGGATGGGAATGGACATCAGAAAGATTCATGCCGGACATGCCAATATGTTCCTCTCCCCCATCTTCCGCGATACACTGGCCTCGACGAGCGGTGCCACCATCGAACTCTATGACACCGACGGTTCCGTAGGAGCTGCAAGAGGTGCCGGCATGGGCTGCGGACTCTATCGCGACAACAACGAAGCCTTTGCCTCGCTGCGTTGCATAGAGCACATCGAGCCTGTAGCAGACAACACTGCATACATCGAAGCCTACGAACGTTGGAAAATGATACTGAAGATTAACAACTAACCATCAATACCCAACATGAATATAAGGGGGCTTTGTATAGTGGCCATGCTGTCGTTAGCAACGGCAATGCATGCCACAACGGAAAAAACAAAGTATCCGTATCAAAACCAAAAACTCAGTGCGCAGGAACGTGCCGACGACCTTCTCAACCGAATGAATATTGAAGAGAAGGTGGCACAAATCAGCGCACAACTGCTCTTCTTCGACCAGTTCTTCGAGAAGCGTGACTATACGATTGGCCACATCCGAAACATCGGACACTTCCTTTGGGAAGGTAACGTCCCGAACAACCCTCAATCGGTGGCCGAACATATCAACGACGACACGCGCCGTTCGATAGATGCCAGCCGATGGGGCATCCCTGTGCTACAGCATGGAGAGGCCCTTCATGGGGCACAATGGGGCAACGCGACCTGCTTCCCGCAAAGCATCAGTATGGCTGCAACCTTCGATGACGACTTATATTTTCGCGTGGGCGAAGCCGTAGCAAAAGAGCTCAGAGCTGTCGGTGTCAGACAAGTCTATGCCCCCGTCGTCAACGTCACCCGCGACCAACGCTGGGGACGTTGTCAGGAGAGCTATGGCGAGGATGTGCTGCTGAATTCCGTGATGGGCGCTACCTACACGAAGGCATTGGAGACGAATGGCGTGGTGGCAACGCCGAAGCACTATGTCGACAACTACGGTGAGGGCGGGCATGACTCGTATGCCTCCACAACCTCATGGCGCACGCTGCGCGAAGTCTTCCTCGAACCCTTCCGGGCCTGTGTGGAAGAAGGCGGCGCGCGCGGCATCATGTCAGCCTACAACACCGTTGACGGCATACCGGCAAGCTGCAGCAGCCGACTTCTAAACAACATTCTGCGAAAGGAGTGGGGATTCAAGGGCATCGTGGTCTCCGACTACGGCGGTGTAGACATCGTTGCCGACAACCACCTGATAGCTGAGAACAGCGAAGACGCATTGGCCCTCTGTCTGAAGAACGGCCTCGACCTGGAACTGTGTAACACCAATAGAAACCTGCTGCAAATGGTCAAGGACGGCAAGGTCAGCGAAGAGACGCTCAACGAGTGTGTCAGACGTGTACTGACCCTGAAGTTTGAACTTGGACTTTTCGATAATCCTTATGTCGATGCGAAAAAGGCAGAAAACATTGTCAGAAGCCAGGGACACCGGACTTTGGCTGAGACCAGTGCCCGCGAAGCCATCACATTGTTGAAAAACAACGGCATTCTGCCACTGAACACCTCAAAGATAAAAAAGATTGGTGTCTTCGGTCCTGTTGCCGACAAACTCAGTCTGGGTGACTACAGCGGTGGCCGTGGCGGCTGGCGAGGAGAAGGTGCGGTGACGCCTCTGCAAGGCCTGCGCACCGCCCTTGACGGCATTGCCGAGGTAGAACTCAATCCGGCTGGACAAGACATTCTCCCGTTGGCCGACAACTGTGACGTACTCATCTTCTTCCCCACCATTACCGAAGAAGAGGGCAGCGACCGCAGCAGCTTCCATCTGCCTTCAAGTTCGATGACTCTCATGCGAACAGAGACTAATGCCGTCATCATCGACGAACAGCAGTCGAAGGAAATATTGGTCGATCAGGAACAAATGGTTCGCGACCTTATTGCCACAGGCAAGCCTGTCATCGTCGTCCTACAGAACGGTGCCGCCATCGACATCACCGACTGGGTAGACAAGGCTGCGGCCGTCGTTGAAGCCTGGTATCCGGGCGAACAAGGCGGAACAGCCATTGCCGACGTTCTGACGGGAAAGTATAGTCCCGGGGGCAGGTTGCCAATCAGCTGGCCCAAGAACATCGGGCAGAACCCCATGTACTACTCTATCAAGCCGAGCGGACGCGGTTATGGCTACGTCGAGAACGATGGTACGCCGCTCTATCCCTTCGGCTACGGGCTGAGCTACACTACATTCAAGTACGAACACCTCCAAATGACCGACCGGCTGCGTGCTGGCGACTCGCTGTATGTCAGCGTCGACGTGACCAACACGGGCACGATGGCAGGCGACGAGGTCGTACAGGTTTATATTCATGACGAGCAGGCCACGGTCGTCAGACCCTTGAAAGAGTTGGCTGCCTTCCAGCGCGTCACCCTTCAGCCCGGCGAGACAAAACGCATAGACCTCGTCCTCCCCTACCGCCGCTTCGCCATGTGGGATGCCGACATGAAGTTCCGCGTGGAAGAAGGCTGGTTCGACGTGTGGCTCGGTAAAGATGCCGACGAGCGCATCGACGGGAAAAAAGTCTATATAGAAAGTCTATAACGTATTAAATAACAAAAATCAAAAACTATGGAAAAACAGTATTTTCCGCAAATCGGAAAGATTCCTTTTGAAGGAACAGAGAGTAAGAACGTGATGGCATTCCACTACTACGAGCCTGAACGTATGGTGATGGGTAAGAAGATGAAGGACTGGCTGAAATTTGCCATGGCTTGGTGGCATACGCTCGGTCAGGCTTCCGGCGACCAGTTTGGCGGTCAGACCCGCAGCTACGAATGGGACCAAGCTGCCGATGCCGTTCAACGTGCCAAGGACAAGATGGACGCTGGCTTCGAAATCATGGACAAACTGGGCATCGAATACTTCTGCTTCCACGATGTAGACCTCATCGAAGAAGCACCCACCATCGAAGAATATGAAGAGCGCATGAAGGCCATCACCGACTACGCATTGGAGAAGATGAAGCAGTACCCCAACATCCACCTGCTTTGGGGAACCGCAAATGTCTTCGGACACAAGCGTTACATGAATGGTGCCGCTACCAATCCCGACTTTGACGTCGTAGCCCGTGCTGCCGTACAGATTAAGAATGCCATTGATGCTACTATTAAACTCGGCGGAACTAACTACGTTTTCTGGGGAGGCCGCGAAGGCTACACCACCCTTCTCAACACCGACCAGAAGCGCGAGAAAGACCATTTGGCACAGATGCTCACCGCCGCCCGAGACTATGCCCGCAAGAACGGCTTCAAGGGCACGTTCCTCATCGAGCCGAAGCCGATGGAACCAACCAAGCACCAGTACGACGTCGACACCGAGACCGTCATCGGATTCCTCCGCGCCCACGGTCTTGACAAGGACTTCAAGGTAAACATCGAAGTGAACCACGCCACACTGGCAGGCCACACCTTCGAGCACGAACTGGCCGTTGCCGTCGACAACGGCATGTTAGGTTCTATTGATGCCAACCGAGGTGACGCACAGAATGGCTGGGACACAGACCAGTTCCCCATCGACAACTACGAACTCACCCAGGCACTGCTCGAGGTCATCCGTAACGGCGGTCTCGGCAACGGTGGCATGAACTTCGATGCCAAGTTGCGCCGTAACTCCACTGATCCCGAGGACATCTTCATCGCCCACATCAGCGGTATGGATGCCATGGCACGCGCCCTGCTCAGTGCAGCCGCCATCCTTGGAGAAAGCCCACTGCCAGAGATGAAGCGCCAGCGCTATGCTTCCTTCGACGGTGGCAAGGGTAAGGACTTTGAGGAAGGTCGCATGACACTTGAGGACCTTGTCAGCTATGCAAAAGAACATGGTGAGCCCCGCCAGATTTCCGGTCAGCAGGAGCGGTACGAAACACTTTTGAACCTTTACGCGAAGTAGCCGACGGCAATAGTTCCCGACAAGACAAAGACTTTCAGACGATACAACCAAAAAGCACGAAGAAGATGGAGACACGAGTACTGCGAGAGATCACACCACTGGGCGAGCACGACTTCATGTACGTTGCCGACCGCCACAAGAAGGAGTTCACCTACCCCATTCACTGTCACGACATCTATGAACTGAATTTCGTAGAGCATGGTGCAGGCTGTCGTCGCACCGTCGGCGACAGCAGTGAAGTCATCGGCGAACACGACTTGGTACTCATCACCAGTGCCGACTTGGAACATGTCTGGGAGCAAGGCGACTGCAAGAGTGACGACATCCATGAAATCACTGTGCAGTTTCGCCTTGACTTCGAGCATGAAGGCTCTCCGTTCCATACCAATCCCTTCCGCTCGACCTACAACATGCTTCAGCGCGCCAAGCGTGGTCTGGCATTTCCGACAGAGGCCGTGATGATGGTATATCCCCGTCTCATCGGACTGTCCCGCATGGAAGAGAGCTTTCCGATGGTGCAGGAGCTCTTCGGCATCCTCTATGAGCTATCGAAGTTCGACGATGCGCGCGAGCTGTCCACGTCAGCCTTTTCCAAGGTGCAGGCATCCAGTGACTCCCGTCGAGTACTGAAGGTGAAACACTTCATTGATGAGCATTACAATGACGAGTTGCGTTTGTCGCGCCTTGCCGACATGGTAGGCATGACCTCAACAGCCTTCAGCCGCTTCTTCCGTCAGCGCACTGGCAAGACCCTTGCCGAGTACATTGTCGACATCCGTCTGGGCCATGCCGCCCGTCGTTTGGTTGACACCACCGAAACGGTGGCAGAGATTTGCTATCACTGCGGTTTCAACACACTGAGCAACTTCAACCGCCTTTTCCGCAAGCGCAAAGGGTGCAGTCCCACCGAATTTCGTGAAAAGTACCGCAAGACGAAAGTCGTAGTGTAACCGACAGCATCACACATTCGTATTTTCCTTTAAAAGGTGTCAGCCATTGACAAAAAAGAGTCATAGTGCTGGCACTTTTTTGTTGTACCTTTGCAGCCGAGACAAAACTCAATCAACCATTTTATTTAAACAACTAAAAAAAATACTTTATTTATGAAAAAGATTTACTTAACCCTTGCCCTCGCCCTGCTGGCGATGGCAACGTATGCCGACCAAAAGGTAGTATTCCTGGGTTCGCGGACACTCGACTGGAACAGCGACTTCAAGATTCCCTCCGCCTTTTTTGCCAATGCTGAGGAAGGCGATGTCATCACCGTGGAGACCAATGCCTGGACAAAACTCTGCAACAACTATGGAGAAAAATGGACCGAATTGAAAGTCGGCGATCCAGAAGACGGGAAAGTCCAGTACGCCATTACCGCCGAGGCACTTCCCAAGCTGCAAGGCGATGGACTCATCGTTCAGGTAAACGGCACAGTCACCCGCATCTACGTCGGTAGTCCAACGAGCACCGTCCTTTCCGACACCGAAACCAACCTCGGTGATTGGACAGGACAGATAGAACTGCCGGCAACAGCCTTTTCCGATGCTACCGCAGGCGATGAACTTGTCATCACCTTCAAAGAAGAAGTCACCGACGGACAGGTGCAAATACAGGATGAAAACTGGAACGGCATCGAAGGCCTCGACCACGGAGGTCTGACCGGTGTCACGAGCACCACCTTCACGCTGACAGCCGCCCAGGTAGTAGCCCTTCAGTCAGGACTGACCCGTGTCAGAGGCACGAATGCCACTGTCAGCACCGTCACCCTTCTGCACAATTCATTCGTCTACGTTCTTTCGAGCAGCGACCCGGGATTTGTGACCCTCGCCGACATACCCGCTGATGCCGACGTCGACGTGCAGTTCCTTCGCGAGTTCAGCTGGGGTTGGAACACCGTCTGCCTGCCTTTCGCGACAACACCGAAAGCCATCAGTGCCGACGGCCGTGCCTTCGAATATAAGTCGTATGCCGAAGGCGTCATCACCCTTTCAGAGACCGAAACCATGGAGGCAGGTCGCCCCTATCTGGTGAACATCGACAACGGGGATACGAAAAATGTCACATTCAACCGTGTGACCATCGAAGCCACCACCGCAGAAAGCCAGGCAGAGACTGACGGACTGACCTTCAAGGGCACCTTCGAGGAGATTGACATGCAGGGCAAGTACGGCCTGTTCTACGACAACAGCTCCAGCGACTGGGTGATCGGCAAAGGCAGTGCTGGTTCCAGCCTGAATGCCTTCTGCGCCTACTTTGAGGGTGACATCGACATCGCGGCAGGCTCAAAGGGCCTTGCCCTCCTTATCGACGAAACCAACGACGTGCAGTCCATTGCCACAGGGCTTTCCCCGAAACGCCATGTATACAACATGCAGGGCCAGCTGCTCACTCCTTCCGACATCAGCAACGACATGAGCACCCCGCTACCGACGACCAAGGGTATTATCATCGTGAATGGAAAGAAAATGATTGTCAAATAATAAATTGATAGAAAGGAATAAGAATATGTTACAGCAAGCAGAAACAATGAAGCCATACGTACAGCCCCACACCCACATGGTACACATCGAGCAGCAGTCGCTCATGGCAGGTAGCGAGCACCTAAACGTTAGCAGTCAGGAGTATGGCGGTACCTTCAATGCCAAAGATAACGGTTGGGACGACGACGATGATGCCTCGGGTCGTGGCAGTCTCTGGAACGAATAACACCCCTACCCCACAAAAAGCATCATTCTCGACAACATCGAGACCTCAAACATCGGAAGATGTGCCCTGACAACCGACGTCGGGCACATCTTTTTCCGCAATTCCGCGTCCGACCTCTTTCAGCCTTCAAAACCACACATCCGCAAGATAGTAGAAGGATAAGGCAAAAAAGAGTCAGTGCACCCCCACCATTATCCGTAACTTTGCACCGAAAAGCAAAAACATCATTACTACAAGACAGACAACTATGAAGAAAACATTGTTTTTTACCCTTGCCGCCACACTGCTCTGCAGCGCCTGCGCCGATGCCGATGAGCCGAAGGCAGGAGAGGAGACTGGCATCCATGTGCAGGTCAGCCCTACACTGGTAAACCCTCATGCTACTACGGAGACGCAGCAGCTCTATGCCAAACTGCTCGGCCTCTATGGCAAGAAAGCACTGAGCGGCACCGTGGCCAATGTAGACTGGAATATCCGCGAGGCTGTCAATGTGCATGACTGGACGGGACGCTGGCCAGTCATCAATGTGTTTGACTTCATCAACATCCATGCTTCAAAAGATGTCGACAAGGAAGGCTGGCTCGACTATTCCGACATGACACCTGTGGACAACTGGCACAAGGCAGGTGGCGTAGTGGGCATGATGTGGCACTGGCAGGTGAAGGCGAACAACGGCACTAACATGACCTGTTCGCCCGGTGAGAAACCTGGTGAGACCAGTTTCAATCCCTCGAAGGTATATGTCGAAGGAACAGCAGAAAACAAGCAAGCCATCCGCGACGTTGACCAAGTGGCAGGCTATCTGAAGACCATGCAGAAGAAAGGCATCCCCATCATCTGGCGCCCCCTGCACGAGGCTGCCGGCAATACCTATGAGTTTGAGGGTGGCGGCGCTTGGTTCTGGTGGGGTGCCAAAGGGCCGGAGGTGTATAAGCAACTGTGGCGATGGATGTACGACCAACTGGTAAACCGCCATAAGCTCAACAACCTCATCTGGGTGTGGAACTCGCAGATGGGCGACCACGACTGGTACCCCGGTGACGATGTGGTAGACATCGTAGGCCGTGACAACTATGCTGCCCTGATGTATCCCCTGATGAAGGAGTTCAACCAGTTGCAGGAGGAGTACCCCACGAAGATGATCACCCTTGCCGAGTGTGGCAGTGGCGACGAGGTGCACATCTCGCTCTGGTCGAAGATCTGGGCGCAGGGCTCGCGCTGGTCGTGGTTCATGACGTGGTACGACTATGACTACAACAACGGCAAGAGCGAAGAGCATCGGTTCGCCGGCAAGGAGTGGTGGACGGATGCCTTCCAAAGTGGGGTTGTCGTCGACCGGGACGAATGGAAAAGCATGAAATAATAACATATCGTGATGAAGAAAATATTACTGCTACTCTTATGTTGCCTTAGCTGTGCTCTCCATGCCACAGAACGCACCATCCTCCTTGGTCCGAAAACCATCGGAGCAGGGTGGAAAGACAATATTCTGGTAGAGGGTCGCCATTTCCTGACGGCCAAGGCCGGCGACGTGGTCACCGTCTATAACGACCAGGCAAAGCGCACGGCGCAGGGAGCCTTTCAGGATCCCAAGGACTGGCAGGGTGTGGCTCCGGAATACGGTTGCTTCAACGTGGACGGTCCTTTCCGTATGGTGCTCACCGACGAGATATTAAGTAAGATTCGTGAGCGAGGCTTTTTCATAGCCGGTCACGACTATCGTATTCTGCGCGTAACGCTCACGCCCGGCGAGGAGTTTGTGGAGACCATCGTCTGGAAGGGACCTTCAGTACAGATGAAACCCGACTGGAGCGCCTCGGCGGAGTTGCCTGGCCGTTGTCTGAAGCCCCTGCAAGTGGGTGACGGTCTGCGCTTGCACGTCAGCAGGGTTGGCGACGGTGCCGCTGCCAAGCTCATGGACTTCACATGGAATGTGCTGGAACCTGCCACCGACGGTATCCCCGTGGGTCAGGACGGTTGCACCTATTATATCAATGACGACGCACCACTGCTGAAGTTGCAGCTCTCAGGCATGAATGACAATGTGGCAATGCGCATCGGCGGCACTGGATTCCGACTCGACAAGGTGGGCATCGTGCAGTGTACGGCCGAGCGTAGCGAAGACCTCTCGCAGGCGCAACGTGCCCCAAAAGAGTATAAGTTGGAACCCGGTGAATTGTTTCATGGCGAGAAGGTGTTTCCTGACGACTGGAGCGGTAATCTCCGTCTGACGGCCGAGCCCTTTCAGGAGTGTACGGAGAACGATGTCATCATCCTGAGCTACGACCTGCTGCCCGACTGCGCGACACCCCAGATGTCGTTCCGTGAGAATCGTGGAAAGTGGCACGACATCACCGGTGCGGAAGAGCCCGTATGGTATAAGCTCGATGGCAATGACGTAGTGTTGACCTTCGACAACCCCGTGCTGCTCGACCATCTGAAGATGTCGGGACTCGTGGTCACCGGTCTTGGTTTCACCCTCAAACGAATAGAACTTATAACGGCACAATAAGGGGGGAACTACTTTAACCTCTAAAAATAGTTGAGCAAATGCGAACCAAAGGTCGGTGAAGTCAAACTTAAGGAAATAAGAAAATATGAAGTCAACTAATATGCGAAAATGGATTTATCTTTGGCTGATGTTGCTCATCGGCAGCATCAGCACGAGCGCACAGACTATCCTGAAAGGACGTGTGCTAGATGGGGCAATGCCCGGAGAATCACTCATCGGAGCAAGCGTACAAGTGCCCGGAACTACGGCTGGCGCCATTACCGACCTTGACGGTAACTTCTCGTTTGAATTGCCGGCAGGCAAGTTTATCGTGCAGGTGTCGATGGTAGGCTACAAGACACAGGTTGTCAATGTGAAAGGCAAGAGCACCGTCGAGGTGACCCTTAAGGAAGACCTTGCTCAGATGGAAGAAGTGGTGGTAGTGGGCTATGGGACCATGAAGAAGCGCGACCTCTCAGGAGCTGTCTCTCAGATGAAAGGCGATGACCTTCGCAAGGGTGGTGCCGTTGATGTGGCCCACGGCTTGCAGGGTAAGATAGCCGGTGTACAGGTGCAACAGAGCGATGGCTCACCGGGTGCCGGCGTGAGCATCACCGTACGTGGTGCCAACTCGTTTACAACGAGTAGTCAGCCCCTCTATATCGTCGACGGCATCCCCTTTGGTACAGATCCCAACGGTACGCCCAAGAGCGACGCCAATGGTGGCAACAACCAGCAGACGTCGCCCTTGCAGATGATCAATCCCAACGATATCGAGAAGATAGAAGTGCTCAAAGATGCGTCGGCAACAGCCATCTATGGTAGTCGTGGTGCCAATGGCGTAGTCATCATCACCACCAAGAAAGGACAGACTGGCAAGCCCAAGGTAGAGGCCGGCGTGCGGTGGACGGTGCAGAACATCGGTCGCAGGGTAAAGACACTCTCGCCCTACACCTATGCCCTCTATCAGAATGAGGCCAACCATAACAGTGCCTACTATGAGAACGGCACTCAGCGCGAGCCTTATCGCGGAGAGTGGGAATATCCCTATACAGGCAGTGGCTTCGTCTATTCACAGGGTAAGTACAATCCCTCGCCCGAAGACTTCCTCCATCCAGGCGAGCGCACCGACCAGTATGGTAATACTGATGTGGTGGAAGGCGCCGACTGGCAGGATGAGATCTATCACACCGGCTTCCAGCAGGAGTATAACGCCAGCGTCAGCGGAGGCAGCAACGACGGATGGTATGCCTTCTCGGGCAGTTATACCGACCAGAAGGGTATCATCAAGAATACAGGTTACAAGCGCTATGGACTGAGCATCAACATCAGTCGTCATATCACCAACTGGCTGGAGATGGGCACATCGAGCCATTTCACCAATGCCACTACCGATTTTCAGCGTACCAACTCAGAGAATACCGGCATCATACGCTCCGCTCTCATCTTCCCGCCAACAGTGAAGGAAGAGACCGACCAAACCGACTGGCTGGCAGCCAACCCCGCCAACTATGTCAATGGCGCCAGTGACCAGCTGAAGCAGATTTCGTGGTTCTCCTCATCGTATGCTGAAGCTAAGATTACCCCTTGGCTGAAGTTCCGGCAGAACCTGGGCTTAGGCTACAACGACGGTCATCGCGGCACCTACTACAACCGACTCACACAGGAAGGAAAGAGTCCCACCAACGGCAAGGCTGGCAAGGCCACCAACACATGGAAAAGCTTGACGTCTGAGTCTCTCCTTACCTTCGACAAGCAGTTTGGCATCCACAAGTTCAACGCTGTAGCAGGCATTACCTTCGAGCGCGGACAGGGAGAGAACATGAGCATGACCGCCACCAACTTCCCCAGCGACCAGACCCGCGATGCCGATATGTCGCTCGCCATCGACCGACCCGTCATTCAGAGCAACGAAACCGAGCAGTCGCTCGAGTCGTTCCTGGGACGTGTCAACTACACCCTTTTGGACAGGTATCTCTTCACCGCCAGCATCCGTACCGACGGTTCCTCGGCATTCATGGAAGGCAACAAATGGGCCACGTTCCTCAGTGGGGCAGTAGCATGGCGCGCCATCGAAGAGCAGTTCATAAAGGATCTCAACTTCTTTTCCAATCTGAAGTTACGCCTCTCCTATGGTGAAACAGGCAACCAGGGCATCGGAGCCTATCGCACACTGGCCGTGATGCAGGCCGCCAACTATCCTTACAATGGAACCCTGCAGAGCGGAGTGTCGATGATAGACTGGCGCGGCCCGCAGAACCCTCATCTGAAGTGGGAGACCACAGCACAATTCAATGCCGGTATCGACTTCGGATGGCTCGACAACCGTCTGCAACTCACTATAGACTATTACAACAAGAAGACGCGCGACCTGCTGCAGAACGTCACCATCCCATCATCGAGCGGCTTCAGCCAGCAGTTAGTCAACAGCGGCAACGTAACCAATGAGGGTTTGGAACTCACGCTCTCGTTCGATGCCTTGCGCCGCGGACCCGTGAAATGGAACATCTCAGCCAATATCACGTTCAACAAGAACCGCATCGGCGGTCTCGAAGGCGATCAGTATGCCACAGCCCTGTGGTCGAAAGCCGACCAAGTGTTCCTGCAGCGCAACGGCTGCCCCATCGGTACGCTCTACGGCTATGTGGAAGACGGCTACTACGACAATATCGCCGAGGTGCGCTCTGATAAGACCCACGCTTCCCTCACCGATGCCGAGGCATTGAGATATGTAGGCGAGATAAAATACCGCGACTTGGACGGTGATGGCGTCATTACCGAAAAAGACCGCACGATCATTGGCGATACCAATCCTATGTTTGTCTACTCGCTGACCAACAACCTGTCGTATCAGAACTTCAGCTTGAGCTTTATGATCCAAGGCTCACAGGGCAACGATATCTTCAACTACAACAAGACGGACGTCACGATGTCGAACATCGGCAACATCACACAGGATGCCTATGACCACCGCTGGACGCCCGAGACGGCAGCACAGGCCGAGTGGCCCAAAGCTACGGCAGGATATACCCGCACATGGCTGGTGAGCAACCGCTATGTGGAAAACGGTTCTTACCTGCGCATGAAGTATCTGACGCTGGCTTACGACTGGCAGAAACCCATCAAGGGCATCGAGAAGATAGGTTTCGCGCTGACCGCCAACAACCTCTTCACTATCACTAAATACTCATGGTTCGATCCTGATGTGAATGCCGGTGGACAGAATGCTGCCTGTCCGGGTGTCGACAGCTATTCATATCCCAGCGCACGCTCGTTCTCACTTGGCATCAACTTTGAATTCTAAAAAAAACCTTGACGATGATGAAAAAAATATTGATTCTTTTGTTGTCTGGACTTGCCCTGACAATAGGTCTGACGGCTTGCTCCAGTTGGATAGAAGAAGACCCAAAGGGTCTGATTACCGATGAGCGTGTGGGCGACTCAGAAGAGGCTGTCCAGCAGTGGGTGACAGGAACCTATTCGAAACTCATCTATGACATGTTCTGCTGGGGCTACTTCCCGCGTGTGCTTGAGTTCGACGCCGACTATATCAGTGGCCCCGACTGGCTTTTCGGCACCTTCGGAGCCGGCAATTTCCAAGGTGAGAACGATGTCACCGATGCCCTGTGGAAAGGCTGTTACGGACTCATCTCCCGTGCCAACACCGCCATCCGTCATATCAACGCCATGAGCAACGTAAGCGACGAGTCGCGTCAGAATGCTCGAGGTGAAATGAAATTTATGCGCGCCTTCGCCTATTTTCTCTTAGTAAGAGCCTATGGTGACGTGCCCCTGCAACCTGAGGAGTTGACAGACCACTACCAGCAGCCACGACAACCCATTGCCAAGGTGTACGAGTATATTGTAAAGAACCTGGAAGAGGCTGCCTCCGAGATGTATCAGAACACCGACAGCCGATGGCAGCCGGGCCATGTGTCGGCAGGCAGTGCCGCAGGGCTGTTGACAAAGGTCTATGCCACCGAAGCAGCGGCTGCCATGCCTGCAGGTACGGAGGTGGTGGTGCGCACAGGGCCTACCTACGACGGTAGCGGCGACGACCGCTCCTATGCCCCCCTGCAAAGAATCACCTTGCTGAAGCAGACCGTCACTGGCTATGCAAATCTGGATCCGCAGGCCCTCTATGCGAAGGCTGCCGAGTGGGGGCGCCGGCTTCTGGCTGGCGACTACGGCCGCTACGAACTGCTCAGCTACGACGATCTGTGGAAGAAGTCCTCGTGCACGGCATCTGAGTTTCTCTTTTCCGTCTGTACCGTCAGTGGCGATGCCACCTATAAGGTGTCTGTCCACTCTCAGTACGAGGGCTATATGACCGAGCAGGGCAGCGACTTCATAGAGCAAGGCGGTTGGGTTGGATGCACACGCCATTGGTACGACCTCTTCGAACCGCAAGACCTGCGTGTTGTCAAGGGGGTGAAACACCGTTGGCGCGCCAAGACACAACGTGAGTCGAACTCCGGTTTCTATTATCCTCAGAACAACGACTACGCCATTCGTGCCACCGGCTATGATCTGTTGGGCAACTATGTGGCAGCGCCTACGGGTGAGTTTGCCGACGGTGTGAACTACTACTATTCGCAGGATGCACAGTGTCTGGCTTTCACCACCAAGTATATGGATGTCACCAATAATGCAATCGACCAGGCTGATGCCAACTGGCCTTTCCTGCGACTGGCCGATGTGATGCTCATTCTGGCAGAGGCAGAAAACGAGTTGGGCAACAGCAGTGAGGCCCTTGCACTCTTGAATGAGGTGCGTGAGCGTAGCAGTGCCACCGTGGCATCGGCCACTGGCGTTGGCGCGCTCGATACGCAGACGAAGCTCCGCTCGGCCATCATCGAGGAACGTGCCAAAGAGCTGGCCTGCGAAGCCGACCGCCGCTGGGATCTCATCCGCTGGGGAATCTATCTCGATGCAATGAACGCCATCGGAGGCAGCGACGATGCCGGAGTACTCAAGACCCGACAGCCGCGCAACCTGTTGTTCCCCATCCCAGCACCCGAGCTAAATACCAATAAAGCCATCACAGAGAACAATCCCGGATGGAACTGATGTAATAAAAGAAAAAAAGCAACGATGATGAAGCATTATAATTCTTCCATTCTCCAATATTTGAATTCTTTCTTTGTGGCAGCCGCACTGCTACTCGTTTCCTGCAACGACATCGTAGACTACGACGAGGGCTATATCCCCGCCGAGCTGATGGCCAACAGCGGCGCACCGCTCATCAGTGCCGTCTACGATGCTGCTGACACTGAACTGACTACCCCCATCACCGAGGGCAACGTGGGACAGATGGTCATTATCACGGGTGAGAACCTGAACCACCTGCAGAGCGTGAAGTTCAACACCGTGAGCTGTGACATGCTGAATGTCTACTCCTGCCTGACACGTGCCTATGTGCAGATACCCTCCACCTTGTCGATGGAACAGCAGAACAAGATTGAACTCACCACCGACCAAGGCACCGCGACCTTTGACTTTCGAGTGCCCTTCCCACCCCTCACCGTGACGGCACTGGCCTGCGAGTTTCAGAATGCAGGCGACTCGGTGACCGTCGTTGGCAGCAACTTCAACCTCTACGGCTTTGACAGCGGACTGAGCACCGTCATGCTCGGCACTCAGACACTGGGAGTAGGCTCGATAACAGCCACCAGCATGAAGGTGGCCATTCCCGAAGGCACACCCGACAACAGCCAACTGACCTTCACTTGGCAGACCGACGGGACACCCTATTCGCAGACATTGCCCTTCCGCCCGACAGACTATCTTCTTTTTAGCGATTTCAGTGGGGTGTCGATAAATATCGACGGACAGGTGCAGATGGCGGTGGAAAGCGACGAGGGCATCGGCGCACAAGCTTGGCTCAACCAGAAGAACCTGCACTTTACTGGAACTTACGGCGCATGGGCATGGAACACCGTCGACCTGTCGTGCAATATGGTCGACGCTGTGGGCACTGTTGAGAACGATGCCCTCGACGACTACGTGCTGAAGATGGAAGTGCTCACACCTACCAATTTCCCACTGACCGACCAAACGGGACTGCAGTTCTGCTTCAACTGGGGCGACAGCTATGCATGGAATCCTGCAAACGGACTGGGTATCAACACTCGCGGTCAGTGGCAAACCGTCAGTCTGCCTCTGGCACCGATGGCCACTAAAGGAATTGCGGCACCCGGTAAATGGCAGACACTGCGCATTGTCTTCCAGCCACACAGCAACTATGAAGCTGATTTCCGACTGGCTAATATGCGTATCGTGAAGAAATGATTATTAATCCTTAAAAATATTTGCAATATGAAGAAATTCTTTATGTTTTTAGTGGCTGCACTAAGCTTTGCAGGAGTGAATGCTGCAGAAAGTGTCATCTGGGAAGGTTCCTATGAGGATGGCATTGAAATCTCAAGTGAGAGGATAGCTACCTTTAAGGGCGGCGACGTGATCCGTGTCTATGTGACCGTACCTGAGGACGGTGCAAACTTTAAGATTTGCTATAAGGGTGCGCCTGACTGGAACGAGACGACTATTCCTTCAATGGATAGTCAGTGGCCGTGGGTTAATGGTGGTGAGACGTATTTGGATGTCACACTCACCGATGATGATTTGACAGCCATCAGTGGGAAGAATATTTATATCTATAAGGGAGAGAACAGCATTATCACCAAAGTTTCGCTCTTTACCTCTGATGAAGAGCCTGTAGAGGGCGAGCAAACTGTATGGGAAGGCAACGAGGCTATCTCATGGAACCCGGAAGAGGTTCCTGGAAGTCAGTATGAGACACCTGACGGCACTTTCACTGGTTTGCAGAAGGATGATGTGGTGCGTGTCTATACCACGACAACCTACGATTCTCCACAGTATGTGGTGACCTATAAGAAAGGCGACTCTTGGGAATGGACCGACCTGGAAACTACTTTCAATGACGGTGTCATCAGCTTCACCGTGGCCGACGAGACGATGGCTACCGAGATTGCCGATCGCGGTCTGGTTATTCGCGGTCAGGCCTATAACATCACTAAGATTACAGTGACTAAGGGTGCGACGACAGCTATCCTTCCTCAGTCATACAACACGACGACCGATGGCAGGATGTATAATCTGCGCGGTCAGCAGGTGGCAGGCAGTGCCGACAAGGGTATTTATATACTTAATGGTAAAAAGGTGAGAAGATAATATCCAGCGATATGAAGAATTGTATATTGACAGGTACGATGCTGTTGGCAGTCTTGACTGCAAAAGCATGGCAGGGAGACGTGGTTATAGAGACACCTCATACACAGATGATACTGCACGCCGATGAAGGTCAGGATTTGCGATGGGGCTATTATGGCGAGCGTTCGGCCACCATGGAACAGTTGCGCGAATCGGGCTGTGACCTCAACTTCCCCGTACTGCCTGCATTCGGAACGGTGGATATGGTGCAGCTGCCTGCCTTGCAGGTGGAGCATACCGACGGTGACATGAACCTGGAGTTAAAGGTTGAGGAATACAGTCGTGTGGATCATGGCAATGCTGTTGTACATACTTTCCTCCTCAGGGATCAACTGCAACCTGTCATTATACGTCTTTTCTACAAGGCCTATAAAGGAGTGGACATTATCGAAACCTGGACCGAGATAGTGAACAACGAGAAAAAGCCCATCACCTTGAAACGCTACGACTCAGGACAACTGACACTGCGCCAGGGTGATGTGTGGCTGACCCACTTGCATGGCGACTGGGCTGCTGAGGCCAACATGGTGCAGGAGCCGTTGACGCCGGGTTGTAAGGTGATACGCAACACTGATGGTGCACGCAATGCCCATCTCGATGCGCCCGAGATCATGCTCTCACTCGATGGTAAGCCCAGCGAGACTACAGGCCGCACCATCGGTATGGCGCTCTGCTGGAGCGGCAACTACGAGTTGCGGCTGAATACGATTCTCAATAAGCAGATCCACGTCTATGCAGGCATCGACCCGCAGTCATCGGAATATGTGCTAGATGCAAAGGCAACGTTTACTACCCCCCGGCTGGCGATGGCCTATAGCAAAGAAGGTATGGGCGGCGTCTCGCGCACGTTCCATCGCTGGGCTCGTGAGTGCGGCATGCTGCATCGTGGCAATGGCGTGGGAGACATCCTGCTCAACTCATGGGAGGGGCTCTACTTCGACATCAACGAGGAGCGAATGCTGCAGATGATGGACGACATCGCCAGGTTTGGGGGTGAACTGTTTGTCATGGACGACGGTTGGTTTGGAGATAAGTACCCGCGCAACGACGATTCGTCGACCCTGGGCGACTGGGTGGTGGACAAGAAGAAACTGCCTGGTGGCATTAAGGCGCTTGTGGATGCCGCACGCAAGAAGAATATCAAGTTCGGTATATGGATAGAACCTGAGGCTGTCAATACCAAGAGCGAGCTCTATGAACAGCATCCCGACTGGGCACTGCAGGTCAGGGGGAGGGAGCTGAAGCTGGGTCGTGGCGGCACGCAGCTGGTGCTTGACATGACCAACCCGCACGTGCAGGACTTTGCCTTTAAGATTGTTGATGACCTACTGACGCGGTATCCTGAGATCAGCTATATCAAGTGGGATGCCAACGCTTCCATCCAGAACTACGGCTCGCTCTATCTGCCTCGCCATAAGCAGGGCAATCTCTATGTGGACTACCACCTCGGCCTGCTGAAGGTGATGCAGCGCATCCGCGAAAAATATCCCGACGTGGTCATACAGGACTGCGCCTCGGGTGGGGGACGCGCCAACTACGGCCTGCTGCCATACTTTGACGAGTTCTGGACCAGCGACAATACCGATGCCCTGCAGCGCGTCTATATACAGTGGGGCACCAGTCTGTTCTTCCCAGCCAACGCCATGGCTGCGCATATCAACCACTGTCCTTACTGGAACACGGGCGGACGTGTCATCCCCATCAAGTTCCGCTGCGATGTTGCAATGTCAGGGAGACTGGGCATTGAGTTGCAGCCCAAGGACATGACCGACGAGGAGCGTCGGCAGGTGGAGACCTGTTTCAAGGACTATAAGGCACTGCGTGATGTCATACAGACGGGCGACCTCTACCGGCTGGTGTCACCTTACGACCGCAAGGGAGTGGCAGCACTGATGTATGTGCTCGACGGTCAAGGTTGTCTCTTCGCCTACAAGACCGACAACTACTACAACCAGCCGTTACCTCGCATCCGGCTGGCAGGGCTTGATCCCGACAAGAACTACACACTTGTGGAGCAAAACGTTCATGACGGCCAACAGCCCTGTGCACTCAGCGGTAAGCAGTTCAGTGGCCGCTTTCTGATGGATGTAGGCATTGAGGTGCCGCTGTGGGAGGACTATGCCTCACGTGTTTTCACCATACAATAAGTTTTATTATGCACAAAAGAAATTTCCTCTTCTTTATCGCCCAAGTGGTCTTCTGTGGTGCGATGGTATCGCAACCTCTGCTACCCTCTCCGCGCCAGCAGCTGCTCGACCGAATGGCAGAGTTGCAGACACGCGGATATATGGTAGGGCATCAGGACGACCCTTTCTATGGCATCACATGGTCGGGCATCGCCGACGATGCGCACCCACAGCGGGGTCGCAGCGACGTTCTCGAGGCTGCCGGCGACTGGCCTGCGGTGATGGGTTTTGACCTCGGTGGCATCGAGATGGGTGATGAAAAGAACTTGGACTCGGTGCCCTTCACCCGTATTAGGGAGGAGCTTATAGCGCACCATCAGCGTGGCGGCATCGTCACCCTGTCGTGGCATCCGCGCAACCCGCTGACAGGGGGTACGACATGGGACAACACCGACACTACGGTGGTAAGGAGTGTCTTGCCAGGGGGTGCGCAGCACCGAAAGTTCCTGTTGTGGATGAAGCTGGTGCGCAACTTCCTGAAGACTCTGCGCACGGACGACGACCGTCCCATTCCCATCATCTTCCGTCCGTGGCACGAGAACAACGGCGGTTGGTTCTGGTGGGGCAGTAAGCAATGTTCCCCTCAGGACTACAAGGCTCTGTGGTGCATGTTGCAGGACTACCTGCTCTGTGAGGGCTTTGACAACTTGGTGTGGGCGTGGAGTCCCAATCTCGGCATACAGCCGAACGCCTTTGACACCTATCCAGGCGACGACCGAGTTGACCTGCTGGGCGTGGATGCCTATCAGTGGGGGACGGAGCAGGACTTCGTTCGCGACCTCAACGCCGACCTTAAGGTTCTCAGCGGTTTTGCCGCTGAAAGAGGCAAACTGCTGGCTCTCACGGAGTGTGGCCTGAAGAACGTGCCAGACCCGACGTGGTGGACACGCGTGCTGAAACCCCAGATAGATCGTTTTGCCATCTGCTACTTCCTCGCATGGCGCAATGCCGGACCGCATGAGTTCTTTGGTCCCGCCCCTGACGAGAAAAATGCCGTCTACTTCCGCGAGATGGTGAAGAGCCGAAATGTAATGATGCTGAAGGATATAAAAAAGGTGAAAAATTAGTCGTTTAGTAAGCCCACCCCAACCCTCACAAAGGGAGGGAAGAGCCCCCATCCTTCCCCGAGGGGAAGGGGGGGCTTGTTGGGAGGGTTGGGGGGCTTCCTAATCGACTAATCTCCCAAACCACCAAACGACTGATACCCACCAACTTGTCAACTAAAAAAAAGAATATAGAAAAATGACATTCAATGAAAAAGTGAAACAACTGCGCCAACGTCACGGAGAGCTGGTTATCAGGAGAAATGTGGCGGCTGAGGGTGGTAACGGCATCTATGAGAAGTACCGCTACCCGATACTGACTGCCGAGCATACGCCGTTGGAATGGCGCTACGACTTCTGTGAGCAGGACAATCCTTTCCTCATGCAGCGCATTATGGTGAACGCGGTGCTCAATGCGGGTGCCATCAAACTCGACGGTCGCTACCTGCTGGTGTGCCGCGTAGAGGGTGCCGACCGCAAGAGTTTCTTCGCTGTGGCCGAGTCGCCCAATGGCATCGACCTGTGGCGCTTCTGGCTGGAACCTGTTACCATGCCCGACACGCTGGTGCCTGCCACCAACGTCTACGACATGCGCCTGACGCAGCATGAGGACGGCTGGATCTACGGTGTGTTTTGTGCCGAGCGGCATGATGAGTTGCATCCTAATGACCTCTCGGCAGCCACGGCTTCGGCAGCCATCGCCCGCACAAAGGATCTGAAGACATGGGAGCGCCTGCATGACCTGAAGTCGAAGTCGCAGCAGCGCAACGTCGTGCTGCACCCGGAATTTGTCAACGGTAAGTATGCCTTCTATACCCGTCCGCAGGACGGCTTCATCGACACCGGCAGCGGTGGCGGCATTGGGTGGGGACTGTGTGAAGACATCACCCATGCCGAGATAGACGAAGAGATCATCATCAATCCCCGCCACTATCACACCATCATGGAGGTGAAGAACGGCGAGGGTCCTGCGCCTATCAAAACCCAGAAGGGCTGGCTGCATCTGGCACATGGCGTGAGGGCTACCGCCGACGGACTGCGCTATGTGCTATATATGTATATGACGGCCCTCGACGATCCCACGAAGGTCATTGCCCAGCCCGGCGGCTACTTCCTGGCACCAGAGGGAGATGAGTATGTGGGCGACGTAATGAACGTGGCCTTTTCTAACGGATGGATCAAGGACGATGACGGACGGGTGCTGATCTATTATGCTACCGCCGACACGAGGCTGCACGTGGCGGTGTCGACGGTGGAGAGGCTCCTCGACTACTGTATGAACACGCCCGAGGACGGACTGACAACAGCGGCAAGTGTGGAAAACATCAAAAAACTCATAACGAAAAACAATGGCTCGATGGACTGAAAAACTTGGGTATGCCCTCGGTGATGCTGCCGCTGGCGGCATCACGTGGAAGGTGATGTCGATAGCCTTCCCGCTGTTCTTCACCAATGTCTTCGGGCTGACGGTTGCCGACACGGCGACGCTGATGCTCGTGGCACGGCTCTTCGATGTGGTCACAGACCCGATGATGGGTGCGCTGGCCGACAGGACTCGGTCGCGATGGGGTACCTACCGTCCGTGGATGATCATCGGGGCTGTGCCCTTGGGGGTGGTCTTCGCATTGTTGCTCTATACTCCTGACTTGGGGGCTGTAGGCAAGCGCATCTGGGCCTATACGCTCTACCTGCTGATGATGGTCGTCTATACGGCGGTCAACGTGCCCTATGGGTCGATGCTCGGTGTGATGACCGATGACGACAACGAGAAGAACGAGTTCTCGGCCTTCCGAATGGTGGGCGCCTATGCCATGGGCTTCGTCACGCTGCTGGCCTTTCCCTATATGCAACAACTGACAGGCGGCACGGTGCAGCATCAATATGCCGTACTCGGGGTCGTATTCGGTGGGCTGGCGACCGCCGGCACACTGGCGTGCGGACTGCTCACCCGCGAACGCCTAAAGCCACGTCGCGCCGAACACTTCTCGATGAAGCCCTTTGCGGATTTGTTCCGCAACAGACCGTGGGTGATACTCACGCTAATCGGGGTGGGCATGAACTTCTTCAACGGCTTCAGGTATGCCGTGGCGGGCTATCTGTTTGAATACTGCCTTCACGGCGACGTGACGGTCAGCGGACTGATTATCAACTACACGGTGTTTATGACCTTCGGCGAACTCACCTGCATGGTGTTCGGTGGCGTCTCCCCGGCTTTCACCCGATGGGTAGGATCGAAGCGCAAAGCCTTCAGGCTCGCTCTCATGGGATGTGCAGTTTGTTCGGTGGCGTTCTTCCTCATACCGATGGACGCACGCTATATCGGACTTATGGTGGCGGTCGTCGTGATGACATCTGTCGGTGTAGGACTGTTCTCTCCCCTGCTGTGGTCGATGTATGCCGACGTTGCTGACTATGCTACGGAGAAGAACGGTGCCTCATCGACAGGACTGATCTTCTCAAGTGGGACGATGGCGCAAAAATTCGGTACGGCACTGAGCGGCTCCCTCGTCGCACTGCTGTTGGGTATCGCCGGTTTCGCCTCTGGCTCAGACCCGGTAACGGGTGAGACAGTGGTCACCATCACCAACGAGGAAGGTGTCCGTCGGATGATATGGTCTTTGTTCTCGCTCTTCCCCGCTGCCATCGCCCTGTTGATGTTATGGCTTGTTCAACTATATCCTATAAAAAAATAATTTTGAAGTCAACTTTTGATAGTTAATGAAGAATATTGAAAAAACTCTCCAGAACATCCTTGCCTTTTGGACCGACAGGATGACGGACCAAGAACATTGTGGCTTCTACGGACGACGAGACGGCAAAGGACGACTGTATCCCACGGCCGACAAAGGGGCGGTGCTCAACGCTCGCATACTGTGGTCGTTTGCTGCTGCCTACAGAGTACTGAAACGAAAGGAGTACCGTGACGCTGCAATGAGGACGAAACGATACTTCATCGACCACTTCATCGACAAAGAGTATGGCGGTGTCTACTGGTCGGTGGACTACATGGGCAGGCCGCGCGACACGAAGAAGCAGACGTATGCCATCGGATTCGCCATATACGGACTGAGCGAACTATATCGGGCCACAGGCGATGAGGAAGCCCTGCTGTGGGCGCAACAACTCTACAAGGACATTGAACAACATACCTTCGACGCCTATAACACTGGGTATGTGGAGGCTCTCACCAGAGAGTGGCGGCCCATCGACGACATGCGCCTTTCGGAAAAGGACATGAATGCCTCGAGGACGATGAATACTCATCTGCACATCATGGAGCCATATACAAACCTGCTGCGCGTGTGGAACGACGAAGAGCTGGCGGCAAGGCTGCACACGCTGCTCCATATCTTCACTAAGAAACTTTTCAACACGGAGACACATCACCTCGGACTCTTCTTCGACGATGCATGGAAGCCTCTCGACAAGGGCATCGAGAGCTACGGCCACGACATAGAAGCCTCATGGCTCATGGACGAGGCGGCAGCTGTGCTGGGATGCGGACCTACCAACGAGAGCCTGCTTATCGGCATGGCGGCTGCCGACGGCCTGCAGGATGACGGTTCGATGATTCACGAAGCCTGCCCGGCGACAGGCACCATTGACGACGACCGCGTTTGGTGGGTACAATGTGAAAACATCATCGGACAATACAACCTCTTCCAGCGTACGGGTGACGACCAATATCGGCAGTACGCCGAGCGTTGCTGGGATTACACCTGCCAGCACCTCATCGACACCGTTGAGGGTGAATGGTTCTGGAGCATCTGTGGCGACGGCACCGTAAACCGTAACGACGACAAAGCGGGGCCGTGGAAGTGTCCTTACCACAACACACGCCTATGCATCGAAATGATGGAGAGGATTGGAAATAAGTAATTAGTAATTCAACTATCGGAAGTTAAATTACTAATTACTAATTTCTAATTATTTAAAGTAACGCTTCAGCAGACCTGCAAATCCTGCACCATGACGGGCTTCGTCTTTTGCCATCTCGTGAACGGTATCGTGGATGGCGTCGAAACCGGCTGCCTTTGCTTCCTTTGCAATGCGGAACTTATCTTCGCAGGCTCCTGCCTCGGCAGCGGCACGCTTCTCAAGGTTGGTCTTGGTATCCCATACACACTCTCCGAGCAGTTCTGCAAAACGACTGGCATGATCGGCCTCCTCAAAGGCATAGCGCTTAAAAGCCTCGGCAATCTCGGGATAACCTTCACGATCGGCCTGACGGGCCATGGCCAGATACATTCCAACTTCACCGCACTCTCCATTGAAATGGCTGCGCAGGTCTTCTATCATGCTCTCGGGAACGCCGGGCAGTTTGCCGTCACCTATTTTGTGAACAGTGGCATAAGTGGTTTCGCCTTCTTCTTTCAGTTCGGTAAACTTCGAGGCGGGTGCCTTACAGATGGGGCAACGCTCGGGAGCCTCAGTTCCTTCATAAATGTAGCCGCATACGGCACAGATAAACTTTTTCTTCATAATGTTCTTTGTCTGTTAATTCTTTAATGTATTAATTGACTAACTAAATAATAACCTAATATGGTTCAAGAGGATATGGAAGGCTGGTCCGGCCATGGCTCCATGGTCGTGGCCTCCGATTTCGTACAGATAAGTCTGGGTATGTCCAACCAACTTCATCATCCGTGCGAGATAAGCATTCTCGTCATATCGACCATAGAGTTCTTGCTCACGGTCGCCACAGATAAGAACAAGTGGCGGACAGTCTTTACGTACCCAATAGAGTGGCGCATATTGGTCGATGGTGGGTTGCAGGGCATCGATGCCTTGCATCTTGCGCACATTATAGTGTGTAATCGCCTGTCCGCTGAAGGGAACAAAAGCAGCCACTTCATCGGCATCGACACCATAGACCGACAGCCATGACTTGTTCAGACACAGCATCATCGAAATATATCCGCCTGCCGAATGGCCAGAGACAAAGACCTTCTTCGTGCTTCCTCCATAGGCTGTTATATGCTTGAACACCCATGCGACGGCTTCGGCGGCATCGTCGAGCAGCAAGTCAACGGTCACTTTTGGCAACAGACGATAGTTGACACCAACAACCACCATACCTTTCTCCTGAAGTTCATGCGGCACTTCCTTCTGACCAGCTTCGAGTCCGCCGCCATGAAACCATACGACAACGGGCACATCGGTCTTTCCCTCAGGATAATAGACATCAAGCAACAGCCGTTCCTGCGCATAGCTGTCGGTTTTTACCGTATAGCGGATGTCACGTTCCCATTTGTAGTGATCGGCACAGAACACCGTCTGTGGAAGAAAGGTAAGAAGGTAAAAAGGTAAAAACCATTTTACCCACTTCGACACATTATTATATATAATAGTATTCATCCGTTTGCTTGCTTTTTATTCATTCATTGTCCCCTGATGGGCATCGCGCAGGAGATCGTTGACGGTCTTCACTGGATTGAATGTCTCAAGCGGCACTTCAACGAATATCGTTGACCAGTCGCTCATAGCACCGTTCCAAAGACCCGGCAACTCCAGTGCCAGCAGTTCGCGGCCGTCCTTACTCTTCTGCGAGATGAAGCCTGTTCGCGGGTCTACATATTTTGTCAGGTCGAAGGCTTCACCCTTATAGTTCTTCAACGCACAGACAATGTCAACAGGATTGAAGTGGGTACCTTCGGTGAACATGCGCTTATAATCAGGATTGTTCATGTCAATCTGACTCGACTCAAGAATTTGCGGCGATATGGTTCCATCGTGATTGTAGGCAAGGAAGGGCCCACCACCTGGTTCACCCACATTTCTGACAACACCGCAGACGCGCATAGGCCGGTTGAGTTTCTTACGCAGATACTGAGCCAACTCTTGTGTGTCGAGCAGGAACACATCAGGGTTGCTCACACCAAGTTGGAGTTCGACAAATGCCGACATCTCCATCAGGTCGTCCAATTCGTAGTCACCACGGTCTAATTTCTCGAGATATTCAAAGGCCTGACGCTGCATACTTATGAGCACACCAGCCAACAACTTCTTGTATTCCACGGTGGGCTGTACCTTCCGTTCAACGACAACATTGTCGATATTCTTAATGAAAACAATGTCGGCATCGATGTCATTGAGGTTTTCTATCAAGGCTCCATGACCGCCGGGACGGAAGAGCAGACTGCCATCGGCATTGCGGAAGGGAACGTCGCCCTTGCCACCGGCTTCGGCAGCAATCGTGTCGGTGCTGGGTTTCTGCTCGGAGAAGGTGATGTCATATTTCACACCATAACGTGCTTCATATTTATCCTTCACCTCGTCTACGCGCTGCTTAAAGAATTCCAGGTGGTCGTGGCTGACTGTGAAATGGACATGAGCCTCGCCGTTAGAGGCTGCATAAAGGGCAGCTTCGCGAAGGTGTTCCTCCATTGGCGTCACAGGTCCGTCTTCGTATTCATGGAAGAGCAGCAGGCCTTTGGGCAGTTGACCGTAATTCAGACCTTCCTTGCTGAGCAGGTTTCTTACGACATCCTTATACCGGCCGGTTTCTATCATCTTGCAGAGCCCCATGGCAGCATCAGCCTTACACTTGTCACAGAGGGCCTTACGGAAGGCAAAACGCTTGATGTTATCAAAGAACTCCTTTTCAAAGGCTGTCGTCGGTACGTCATAATCGGCCGACAGAAAAGCAAAGAGGTTCTTGAACATACGCGAGGCGGCTCCCGATGCCGGCACGAACTTCACGATGCGGTGACCTTCGGCAGCATAGTCAGCCTGAATCTTCATATAGCGCTCTTTTTCTTTGTCACTGAGTGCCTTGATTCCTTCATCGACAGCTGCCGGAGCTTCCAGCTTCAGGAACGGGAAACCATGGCTGATTTGTTTCAACTGATGTTCAACCTGCTCAACGGTCATGCCGCGAGCTTCAATCTGCTGTTTGTCTTGTTGTGAAAATGAGTTCATATATTTAAAGATTTATCTGATTCACAATATAATTATGTGCAAAAATACAAAAATTACTTCAACAACATGCACATCTGTGGCAACTTTTTTGTATTTTTGCAAAGTTTTTAAACAAAAAGCCTCCGAATATGGATAACAGACTATCATTTTCAGATATAGAAAAACAGCAGGCTGCGGCATTGAAGGCTCAATTGAAGGAAATCCTCGGCGACACGTTCACCGAGGATGACGTTGCATTGGTCAACAGCTATTGGCAGAAAGCCGAAACCGAAGGCGCCATTGTCCGCGATGTCTTCGGGCTGAATCCGATGCTCTGTGCCCTGCAGACTGCCGTCCTCGCTGCTGAAGAGACCGGGCTGCGCCGCGACGGCATTATGGCCATCCTCCTCTACGCTGTCGAAGCGTCGCCAGAAGACAAGGGCATCGAACCCATCGCGCCCATTCTCCGAGGACTCAACCGCATACAGGAACTCTACAAGAAGAACCCTGTCATCGAAAGTGAGAACTTCCGCAACCTCATCCTCTCCTTTGCCGAGGACATGCGCGTCATTCTCATCATGATTGCCGACCGTGTCAACCTGATGCGTCAGATCCGTGACACTGACAAAGTGGAGGCTCGCCATAACGTCAGCCTCGAAGCCAACTACCTCTATGCGCCGTTGGCCCATAAGCTGGGTCTGTACAAACTGAAGAGTGAGTTGGAGGACCTTTCGCTGAAATATCTTGAACATGATGCCTACTACATGATCAAGGACAAGCTGAACGCAACGAAGAAGTCGCGCGACGCCTACATTGAACGGTTCATCGGCCCTATCGAGCAACGGTTGAAGGAGGCCGGTCTGAACTTCCACATGAAAGGCCGCACCAAGTCCATCCACTCCATCTGGCAGAAGATGAAGAAACAGAAATGCGGCTTCGAAGGCATCTACGATCTCTTCGCCATCCGCATCATTATCGACAGCCCCGATACCAAGCGCGACCATGCCCTCTGCTGGCAAGCTTACTCCATCGTCACCGACATGTATCAGCCCAATCCGAAACGACTGCGCGACTGGCTCAGCGTGCCGAAGTCGAACGGTTACGAAAGCCTCCATATCACTGTTCTCGGACCTGAGCAGAAATGGGTGGAAGTGCAGATACGCACTGAGCGCATGGACGAGATTGCCGAACGCGGTCTAGCCGCCCACTGGCGCTATAAAGGCATCCGAGGCTCAGAGGGGGGACTCGATGAATGGCTCAACAACATCCGCACGGCCCTCGAAGCTGGCGATGACATGCAGGTCATGGACCAGTTCCGCATGGACCTCTACGAAGATGAAGTCTACGTCTTCACACCCCGCGGCGACCTCTTCAAACTGCGTCACGGTGCCACCGTACTCGACTTTGCCTACAACATCCACACGAACATAGGCAATCATTGCGTAGGTGCGCGCATCAACGGAAAGATTGTTTCCATACGCGAAGAACTCCACTCCGGCGACCAGGTGGAAATCATCACCCAGGCCAACCAACGACCCAAGCAAGACTGGCTCACCATCGTCAAGACAGGACGCGCCAAGTCGAAAGTCCGTCTGGCACTGAAAGAGACACAGACCAGCGAACTGCAGATGGCAAAGGAGATGCTCGAACGACGCTTCAAGAACAAGAAAGTGGAACTTGACGAAAGCAGCCTTTTCCACCTCGTCAAACGATTGGGGTTCAAGGAAATGAGCGATTTCTACCGACAGGTTGCCGATGGACATCTCGAGCCCAACGGCATCATCGAACAATACATCGAGCAACGCGACATCGACCTGAGGAAGAACACACCGGCACCTACACAGTCGGCTGAAGCCTTCAGTCTCGACGAAGCGAACACCCAACACCCGACATCCACCACCCAAGACGACGTACTCGTCATCGACCGCAACCTGAAAGGCCTCGACTACTCATTGGCACAATGCTGCCGACCCATCTATGGCGATGACATCTTCGGGTTCGTCACCATCAGCGGAGGCATCAAAATCCACCGTGCCAACTGTCCCAACGCACCCGAACTGCGCCGACGCTTCGGCTATCGCATCGTCAAAGCTCAGTGGAGCGGAAAAGGCTCGTCGCAATATAGCATCACCCTGCGCGTCATCGGCAACGATGACATCGGCATTGTCAACAACATCACTAACATCATCTCCAAAGAAGAACACCTCATCATGCGCAGCATCAACATCGACTCTTCCGACGGACTCTTCCGAGGCACCATCACTGTCATGCTTGACGACACCTCGCGACTGCAGTCACTGCTACGCAAGATTGCCACCGTACGCGGTGTGAAGAGCGTCGAACGCATGTAGCGTCCCTTTACCTCTGATTGTCTTTATGGCAGGTGAAGGGACCTGGAAAGACACGACGCGATGTTAAAGAAAGTAAATAAGCTGCCATTCTCATCATTTTTACCTAAATTTGCATAGAGAAGGGAAGTTCAGTGAGTATGAAATGAACATTCGCATCATTCGGGGAATTTGTAAGCGAAAAACTACGAACAGATGTGGAGGAAAGAATAACAATATTCAACTTTGGGAAGTCAATGAAGTTAAAGAAGTTGAGCAAATGCGAACTGAAGGTCGACGAAGTCAAACTTAAGCAACATAATTTTTACAATGGACAAGAGACATTTCATCACAACGGCGTTAGCTTCATTGCTGATGGTCGTGTGCATCTCGTGTAGTAAGAAAGAGGAAAAGGCGCGACGCATCGTCGTCGACCCACCCGAAGAAGAACAGCCCATCGGCACTCAGCGGCAGGAAGACCAGCTGCAAACCGAAGATGTGAAGTGGCAGGGTAAGACCTACCACGTCAGCATCGAGCGAAAGGCGGACGAATCGCTGCCGCTGGTGGACGACGGCACAGGCATCGAATACTATGACAACCGAATAAAGGTTACTGTTTCGCGACAGGACGGAAGTACATTCCTTGAACGCTCCTACACGAAAGGCGACTTCGCCTCGTTCGTTGAACAGGCCACATTGAAATTCCGCTCGCTCTATGCCATCTCGCTGCACGAGGTGACCGATGGTGCCATTTCTTTGGTAGCCTGTGTGGGATCACCTGAAATTTCCAGCGACGACTTCCAGTTAATAGAGATACGAATAAAGCCTGACGCATCAACGACGGTCAGGCCTACAACTATTCTTGATATAGAAAAGGAATGAAGGAGTAGCCTCTGACTGCTCTTCTATCCTTTTAGCAGTATCTGGCGCGAAGGCTCGAAACTTCTCGGGCCTCGTGCTATCAGGCAAAGATTGACAAAGGCATTGGCTGTCAGCTCAGCTTCGCTCAGGTCTACACCTTTGTCGCGAACGATTTCCTTTCCCAGACATGCCTCCCAAGTGGTGTCGAAGTTGCTGTCTTCGGCTCCCATGTATTTATGGTCGGTGCCGGGAATATCCATAATCTTATACCGAATGGTTTTCTTCGAAGGTACGGCCCGCATGTCGACTGCCAGCTCGTAGGCTTCCTGGAGTTGGGGACGGAACTTGTTGGTTCCGGGAAACATCTCGTTGATAACTGGCATGAGTTCATCGAACTCATAGGCTTTCAGCAGTTGTGTTAGCGTCATAACAGTAGTCCTTTCATTATTAGAATTTAGCCATTTTGATGGCAACGACAGCACATTCGTCACCTTTGTTTCCCAGACTTCCTCCACTGCGTTCTTTGGCCTGCTGGAGGTTGTCGGTGGTGAGGAGACCGTAGACTACGGGTATTTCGCTGCATGCATTGATGCGGGCGATGCCGTAGGTGACACCCTGACAGATGTAGTCGAAGTGAGGGGTCTCACCACGAATGACGCTGCCCAGAATAATGACGGCATCATAGCCGCCGTTGAGCACCATCTGGTGGGCACCATAAATGAGTTCGAAACTGCCGGGAACGCTCTTCACATGAATGTTCTCGGGCAACGCACCATGCTTCTCAAGGGTGTTGCGGCATCCCTGAAGCAGGGCTCCCGTGATTTCCGGGTTCCATTCGGCTACGACGATACCGAAACACATGTTGCTGGCGTCGGGCACTTTCGAAAAATCGTAGTCGGACAGGTTATGTAGGATTGTAGCCATTTGAAGGTCCTTCTCTTTATGAAACAAATAGGGGAGCTATGGTCAGATAACTCCCCGTCTATATACTTATTCTGAAGATTAGCGTGAAGCACGCTCGATGTATTTGTCAACTTCACCGCTCTGAACGGCAGCTGAGTTGAGATACTTAGCTTTTACTTCCTGGTAGATTTTGAGTGCTTCGGCCTTGTTACCCTGTCCCTCGAGGATGCGGGCAGCCTGCATGAGGAAGTTAGCAGAGATGCTGTTGTTCACACCGTTGGCAGCCTGCTTGTCGGCCATAGAGGCGGCTTTCTTGAGGTTGCTGACAGCCTTGTCGAACTGCTCTACATGTGCATAGGCATTACCGAGAGCAGCAACAGCAGCAGGGCTGACGAGCTGGTCGTTGGTGGTGTCGAATTTGTCGAGATAGGTCACAGCCTCTTGCCACTGGTCGAGATTGGCATAGCAGAGTCCGGCATAGAGGTTGGCAAGGTTGCCTGCCTCAGTGTTGCTGTAGTCGTCAGCAATCTTAAGGAAACCTGCATAGGTAGCGCTGTCGCCGTTGAGGGCTACGGCATACTGTCCGGCTCCGAAGAATTCCTGACCAACAGCCAGTTCGGTACTGGCTTTGTCGGCACGAGGACCTGCCACATAGTTTTGGTAGGCATAGATGCCCACGATAATAACGATCAATGCCACGAGAGCAATGACGGTTGTCTTACCATACTTTTGGAAGAAAGCTTCCGATGCGTTGATGACTTCATTGGTATCTACAACGCCTTGTTCATTCTTTTTTGCCATTGTTTTTGTTTATTTTTTTGCTTTTTTATTCTTATTCTCAATTTTAGCGTGGCAAAATTACAGAAATTCTTGCACATATTGAAATTTATTTCGAAGTTTTTTCGTTTTTCAGTGATAAAACGTGTAACTTTGCATAAAATTTGGGGCAGAAATGACAAAAAACAGCCCTTTTAATAAGAAACGGACGCATCGATGATACTGCGAAAACTGTCAATCATTAATTACAAAAACATTCGTGAGGCCATGCTCGACTTCTCCCCGAAGATGAATTGCTTCATCGGACAAAACGGAGTGGGTAAGACCAACCTGCTCGATGCCGTCTACTACCTGTCATTCTGTCGCAGTGCCTTCAACCCGATTGACTCACAGGTCATCTGCCACGGACAGGATTTCTTCGTGCTTGATGCCCTCTACGAAAATGACCTCGGTGAACCCGAAATGATTTACTGTGGCATGAAGCGAGGCACCAAGAAACACTTCAAGCGCAACAAAAAGGAATATAAACGATTGTCGCAGCACATCGGACTCATCCCATTGATCTTCGTGTCGCCCTCAGATACCATACTCGTTGAAGGCGGCAGCGAGGAACGCAGAAGGCTGATGGACGTCGTCATTGCACAATATGACAATAGCTATATCGATGAACTAAACGCCTGCAGCAAAGCCCTTCAGCAGCGCAATGCTTTGCTGAAGATGGAGGAAGAACCCGACCCTTCGCTCATGGACATCTGGGAACAGGAAATGGCTGAACACGGCGAACGAATCTTTCAGAAGCGTGAGGCCTTCATCACAGAGTTCATTCCGGTCTTCCAAGACATCTACAGCAGCATATCAGGCCATCGCGAAAAGGTGTCGCTTAGTTATATTTCCCATTGTCAGCGTGGTCCGCTACTCAACGTTATCCGACGCGACCGCATGAAGGACCGTGCCGTGGGCTACTCGCTGCACGGCATCCATCGCGATGACCTCGAGATGCTGCTCGCCGGCTATCCCGTCCGCCGCGAAGGCAGTCAGGGGCAGACAAAGACGTTCGTGCTGGCACTGAAGCTAGCTCAGTTCGACTTCCTCCGACGCACAGCCTCCAACACCACTCCCCTGCTTCTGCTTGATGACATTTTTGACAAGCTCGACGCTCACCGAGTGGAACAGATTGTCAACCTTGTATCAGGCAGCCAGTTTGGGCAGATTTTCATTACCGACACCAATCGGGACCACCTCGACAAGATATTGAAAAACAGCGGATTCGACTATCGACTCTTCAGTGTTACTGAAGGTGAAATCTGTTCATGGGAGGAAACGGAAAATGTTTAAGCGACAAGTCCAGACCATCGGCGAAGTCCTTAATCGTCTGCTGCGACAGGAAGGACTGGAAACGCCCCTCCTTCAACGACGGTTGATTGACAACTGGGATGAAGTGGCGGGTTCGATGGCCGCACGCTATACGACCGATAAGTTCATCAAGAACCAGACTCTTTTCGTGAAAATTGCCAACGCCGCACTGCGGCAAGATCTGAGCATGATGCGCTCAGAACTGGTCATTAAGCTCAACCAGTCAGTAGGTGCACAGATCATTGCTGACATAAAGATTTACTAACCATTTCTCGGAGACATCCCAAGTGTCCCCGAAATATTTTAAATCAATAAATTGCGTTGAATTCCAATAAAATATAAAACATACGCGCATTATAAGAAAAAAAAGGAGTAATTTTGCAGCGAGAAATAAGAAATCATGGCAAGTAGAACAAACAAGTCACTACCTGACTATATATTTGAATCAAGCTGGGAAGTATGCAACAAAGTGGGCGGTATCTATACCGTTCTGTCCACAAGGGCAAAGACTTTGCAGGAAATGCTACCGGAACACATTATATTCATCGGACCAGACTGCTGGAACGAAACGAAATGTCCCTATTTTGAGGAAGACGAAAGCCTATTGGCTGAATGGCACGAGAAGAGTCAGAAGGAAGAAGGACTGAACATGCGCATCGGACGATGGACCGTTCCGGGTCGCCCCATCACTATTCTTGTTGACTTCAAACCCTTCTTCGAACGCAAGAACGAAATCTATGGCCATTTGTGGGAAGACTTCCATGTGGACAGCTTGCACGCCTATGGTGACTACGACGAAGCTTCGATGTTCTCCTATGCTGCAGGACGTGTGGTGGAGAGTTTCTACAAGTTCACCGTCAGCAAAATCACAACGGATCAGAAGCCACGTTTTATCTATCACGGCAACGAATGGATGACCGGTCTCGGACTGCTCTATGTCAAGAAGCAGCTGCATCAGGTGGCTACGATTTTCACCACCCACGCTACCAGTATCGGACGTAGCATTGCAGGAAACAACAAGCCGCTCTACGACTATCTCTTCGCCTACAACGGCGACCAGATGGCCGAAGAGCTAAACATGCAGAGCAAACACTCTATTGAGAAACAGACGGCCCATAACGTTGACTGTTTCACCACCGTCAGCGACATCACTGCCCGGGAATGTCTTGAACTGCTGGATAAACCTGTAGACGCCGTATTGCCAAATGGTTTCGAGAAAGACTTCGTTCCGCAGGGAGCCGCCCTCACGAAGAAACGCCGCGAAGCCCGCACCAGACTCATCGATATCGCACAGCAACTGACCGGAGAGACATTCAGCGATGATGTGCTTATTGTGTCGACCAGCGGACGCTACGAATTCCGCAACAAGGGTATCGATGTTTTCATCGAATCGATGAACCGTCTACGTTTCGACCAACGTCTCAACAAGACGATACTGGCCTTCATTGAAGTGCCAGGATGGGTGGCAGAACCGCGCAAACTGACCCCCGGCCTTCCGCTGACCCATTGGCTCCACAATATGACTGAAGACCGTGTGCTGGGGATGATGGACTGTCTGGGGATGCACAATGCTAAGGAAGACCGCGTAAAAGTATTCTTCATTCCAAGCTATCTGACTGGCGACGACGGCGTTGTCAACAAGCCCTACTACGACGTACTGCCCGGCAACGACCTCACCGTCTATCCCTCCTACTACGAGCCTTGGGGATATACACCGTTAGAGTCGATTGCCTTCAAAGTGCCCTGTATCACGACCGACCTCTCTGGCTTCGGACTGTGGGTCAACAGCGTGAAGGGTGGCTATGGCGAAATCGAAGACGGAGTGAAAGTCGTCCATCGTTCCGACTATAACTATAATGAAGTGGCGCAGACTATTGCCGACACCATCATTGCCTTTGCCTGCAAGACTGCCGACGAAGTGAAAGAAATCCGTCAGCGCGCAGCAAGACTCTCCGACAAAGCCCTATGGTCGCGGTTCATACAATACTACCTGAATGCCTACGATATCGCACTGAAGAAAGTTACTGAATAAAAAAATATAATTTCGAAAATATGAAGATTAAAGCCGATTATGTAAACGAACCTCAGTGGAAAGAACTGACCATCAAGTCGCGACTTCCCGAGGGTTTGAAAGGATTAGACGAACTCGCCCACAACCTTTGGTGGGTATGGAACTACGAGGCTCGCGACCTGTTCCGCGACCTTGACCCGGAACTCTATCACGACGTGAAACACAATCCCGTCATGCTACTCGAACGTCTGAGCTACGAACGCAAGGAAGCTATCGTCAAGGACAAGGCCCTGATGAAGCGTATCGACAACGTCTGCAAGATGTTCAAGAGCTATATGTCCATCGAGCCCGACCATCAGCGCCCGTCGGTAGCCTATTTCTCTATGGAGTATGGTATCCACTCCGCCCTCAAGATTTACTCAGGCGGTCTTGGCATGTTGGCTGGTGACTACCTGAAAGAGGCCTCCGATTCAAATGTCGACATGTGTGCGGTTGGTTTCCTCTATCGCTTCGGATATTTCACCCAGAGTCTGTCGATGGACGGACAGCAGATAGCCAACTATGAAGCCCAGAACTTCTCTTCGCTGCCCATCGAACGCCAGCTCGACAACGATGGCACCCCCCTTGTTGTCGATGTGCCTTATAATAATTATATGGTACACGCGTATGTATGGAGAGTCAATGTCGGTCGCATCAAACTCTATCTGCTCGACACCGACAACGAGATGAACTCTGAGTTCGACAAGCCCATCACCCACTCACTCTACGGAGGCGATTGGGAGAACCGACTGAAGCAGGAAATACTGCTGGGTATCGGCGGTGTGCTCACACTGAAGAAACTCGGCATCAAGAAGCAGGTCTATCACTGCAATGAGGGCCACGCAGCACTCTGCAACCTGCAGCGTCTGTGTGACTACATCGATGAGGGTCTGACCTTCAACCAAGCACTCGAACTCGTTCGCGCCAGCGGTCTCTATACCGTTCACACACCTGTTCCAGCCGGCCACGACTATTTCGACGAAGGCCTCTTTGGAAAGTATATGGGCGGATATCCTCAGAAACTCGGTATCACTTGGGACGAGTTCATTGGAATGGGCCGCACCAATCCCGACGACCATAACGAAAAGTTCTGTATGTCGACCTTCGCCTGCAACACTTGCCAAGAAGTCAATGGTGTGTCGAAACTGCACGGATGGGTTTCTCAGAAGATGTTCTCAAGCATCTGGAAAGGCTACTATCCCGAAGAAAACCATGTGGGTTATGTAACCAACGGTGTCCACTTTCCCACTTGGTCGGCAACGGAATGGCGCAAGCTGTATGCCAAGTATTTCGATAAGTCTTTTATGAGCGACCAGTCCAACCAGAAAATATGGGAAGCCATCTACAACTGTCCCGACGAAGAAATCTGGGCAACGCGTATGGCACTGAAGGAGAAACTCGTCAGATATATCAAGGACCAGTTCCGCGATTCTTGGCTGCGCAATCAGGGTGACCCCTCTCGCGTGCTTGAACTTCTGAAGCGCATCAACCCCAACGCGCTGATTATTGGTTTCTGCCGCCGCTTCGCAACCTACAAGCGTGCACACCTGCTCTTCACCGATCTCGACCGTCTCTCAAGAATTGTCAACGATCCCGAACATCCCGTGCAGTTCCTCTTTGCCGGCAAGGCACACCCCGCCGACGGTGCCGGACAGGGCCTGATCAAGCGTATCTATGAGATTTCGCAACGCCCCGAGTTCCTCGGAAAAATCATTTTCCTCGAAGACTACGACTTCATGCTGGCACGCCGACTCGTTTCGGGTGTTGACATCTGGATGAACACGCCGACACGTCCGCTCGAAGCATCGGGAACGTCTGGCGAGAAAGCGGAGATGAACGGTGTCGTCAATCTCAGCGTGCTCGACGGATGGTGGCTCGAAGGCTATCGCGAGGGTGCCGGTTGGGCACTTACCGAGAAGCGCACCTACCAGAACCAAGCCTATCAGGATCAACTCGACGCAGCAACCATCTACGGTCTGCTTGAGAACGAAATTATCCCGCTCTACTACGACAAGAACGACAAGGGATATTCCGAAGGTTGGATTCAGGTGGTCAAGAACTCCATCGCCAAGATTGCTCCGCACTACACGATGAAACGTCAGCTCGACGACTACTATTCGAAGTTCTACGGAAAACTGGCCATGCGCTCTTCGCTCCTTCAGGCCAACAACAACCAATTGGCTAAGGACATCGCTCTCTGGAAAGAGACGGTTGCCGAACGGTGGGATTCTATCCGGGTCGTAAAGGCCGAAAGCGAACTGTACAACGGTTCTGAGACGGGTGTCGCCTATACCATTCGCTTCACCATCGACGAACAGGGACTTGACAACGCTATCGGACTCGAAATCGTCTCGCTGAAGAACGAGCAGAGCAAGGATGACCACGAAGTATACAGCGTCCGTCCGTTCCAACTCGTCGGCCAGGAGGGCAACCTCTATACTTTTGAGTGCCGCGTAGAACCCGATGAAGCTGGTTCTTACCGTTCTGCCGTTCGTATGTATCCGAAGAACGAGAACCTGCCTCACCGTCAGGACTTCTGTTATGTGAAGTGGCTGGAACTGCCTATCGCATAAGGATTATAAACTAATAAAATAAGCTAAGGGGATGTTACTATGTTTGAACGTAAGAAACAAACATCGTAATGTTCCCTTTTTATTATTCATCAACTACAACTGAAAAAAATGGCAGAGGCAATCGCAAAACGGCTGAATGACTCAGCAACCGCCCGTTGGACAGTATTATTTATCGTAGCCTTTACGATGATGATGGGATATTTCATTAATGATGTCATGTCCCCTCTTGAAACCCTATTGGAAAAACCTGTCAGCGAAGGCGGACTGGGTTGGTCAAGCACCGACTATGGGTTCTTCTCGGGATCGGGCAGCTTTATCAATGTGTTCTTGCTGATGCTGTTTTTCAGCGGGCTCATACTCGATCGGATGGGCGTACGCTTCACGGGAATTTTATCGTGTTCGCTGATGGTTGCCGGCGTTCTCATTAAGATATATGCCGTCACTGCCCCACTTGGAGGAGATACTGTCACCTTGCCATTCTTCAATCTCCACTTACCGTTGTCTGCTGCTTTGGCGGCAATGGGCTTTTCCGTCTTTGGTGTGGGCTATGAAATGTGTGGCATCACTGTATCCAAAGTGATGGTTCGCTGGTTCACAGGCCATGAGTTAGGACTCGCAATGGGACTTCAGGTGGCGATGGCACGTTTAGGCACGGCATCAGCCCTCAGTCTAAGCGCACCCGTTGCCATGCGTTATTCCCTCTCGACACCCCTGCTCATCGGATTGTTGTTCCTGAGCCTTGGCTTTGCCTGCTATCTCGTCTATTGCGTGATGGACAGAAAGCTGGAAAAAGAAACCCTCAAAGTTCAAAGTTCAAGCCTCAAAACTCACGACGACGACTCTTTCCGCCTGAGTGACATCGGTGGCATTCTGCGCAATCCCGGCTTCTGGATTGTCACATTACTCTGTATGGTGTTCTATTCTGCGGTCAGTCCTTTCTTGAAATTCGCAACGAAACTGATGATTGCCAAGTATGGAGTCGACGCCGATGTGGCAGGGTTCTTTACCTCGATAGCACCATTCGGCACCCTGCTGCTGACACCTATCTTTGGTAGTATTTATGACCGTTGGGGAAAAGGTGTGTCGATTATCATCATCGGTACGACTATGCTCACTTGTGTCTACATCGGTTTCTCACTGCCCATTCATGCCAGCGCCTTTGCCATTGCGATGATGATTCTGCTGAGCATTGCCTACTCATTGGTGCCTTCCGCTTTGTGGCCGGGTGTTCCTAAGATGATTCCGCTGAAGTGTCTGGGTACGGCTTATTCGATGATATTCTACATTCAGAATCTCGGTCGCAGCATTGTCCCGATGTGTGTAGGAAGAGCCAATACCGCCGACCCGAGCTACGCCACATCGATGCATATCTTCGCTGGTCTGGGCTTCATGGCCATCGCCATCGCCTTCCTAATGCTGTATATAGATAAGAAAAAAGGCTATGGCCTGCAGCTACCGAACATCAAAGATTGTTGACTATTAGACCTAAGGTCGACATCCAAAGGGTCAGTCAATGTTGATTGTAGAATTGTTGCCTTCGGCGATTGAGAATCAGGAATTCATCGCCGGCGCAGCCGACAATTCAAGAGTCAACATTCAACATTCCAAACACCAAACTCTTTAACCGCATCGGCACAACGCTCTCCGTCGATGCCTGCCGACACGATACCTCCGGCATAACCGGCCCCTTCACCACAGGGAAACAGCCCTTGAAGGCGTATATGCTGCAGCGTTTCGGGCTGTCGGACGATACGTATGGGGCTTGACGTACGGGTCTCAACGGCAATCATCACTGCTTCGTTCGTCAGGAATCCGTGCGCTTGACGGCCAAAGGTCTTGAAACCTTCCTGCAGCCGATGGGAGATCATCGGCGGCAGCCAGAAGTGAAGCGGTGATGGGATCAAGCCGGGAGAATAGG
Organism: Prevotella sp.; assembly: GCA_017445845.1. GTDB lineage: Bacteria > Bacteroidota > Bacteroidia > Bacteroidales > Bacteroidaceae > Prevotella. Next base: position 15,330 of record JAFSRY010000033.1, on the reverse strand, counting down.
AACTGTCGGGAAGTTCTGCCGACAACCGACCATTCACAAAGTCAGCCATCCGCTGGGCAGGTGCCGTCTGTTTTCGGTTTCCTTGCTGCCAAGTCAGCCGTTCCAGTTCTTCCTGAAAATGTAACATCCGCAAGACCCCGCCTTTTTCCTCGACATCCTCGGGCCGAACCTCAACGACCATGCCTGAATTAGACCAACGGGTTCCGCGACTGGCAGGGCTCATTCCGTTGACGACAATTTGCTCTTCGCCCGTCGCTGCAGGAATGACGAAGCCTCCCGGACACATACAGAACGAATAGACACCGCGTCCATCCACCTGTGTTACAAAAGAATATTCGGCGGTAGGCAGGTAAGCCCCACGACCTTCCCGCGAATGATATTGTATCTGGTCAATCAGCTTTGCCGGATGTTCCAAACGGACACCGACGGCAATACCTTTTGCTTCAACCTCTATGCCCGAAGCCACCAGATAGCGGTAGACATCACGGGCTGAATGGCCCGTTGCGAGGATGACAGGACCGAAGAACGTACGTTCACGAGGACCATCCAAATTATCAATGGCTGTCGATACGGTTTCAATACCGATTACACGCTGTACTTCCGCAGGCATAGAAGCGGAAGCAGACTCCATAATGAATCGCGTCATCTTCGTCTGGAAGTGCACCTCACCGCCGCAGTGCAGGATGGTGTTGCGCATATTCTCAATGACTTGTGGCAGCCGGTCTGTTCCGATATGAGGATGAGCGTCGGCAAGAATAGCCGTCGAAGCCCCATGCTGGCAGAACACGTTAAGAATTTTCTCCACCGAACCACGCTTTTTCGAACGGGTGTAGAGTTTGCCGTCTGAATAGGCTCCCGCCCCACCCTCTCCGAAACAATAGTTGCTCTCTCCGTCTACACGCTGGGTCCGTGAGATGTCAGCAAGATCCTTCTTACGGTCATGGACATTCTTTCCCCGCTCAATGACGACGGGACGCAGCCCCAGTTCAATCAGCCGCAACGCAGCAAACAGTCCGCCAGGACCGGCACCGACCACAATCACCTGCGGACGGTCGGACACGTCGTGATAGTCGGTGTGCTGATAGGCATCATCCTGCGGTTCCTCACCAATGAAGACCCTCACGGTAAGGTTTACATAAATCGTTCGCTGACGGGCATCGATGCTCCGCTTCAGGATACGGACGTGAGTGACATCTTTCGCATTCAATCCTTTCTCTTGTGCCAGAAACCGCACGATAGCCTCCGTTGAGGCAGCCACCTTCGGCAAGACTCTTATTTGATATTCTTCTACCATTCTTATTCCTTTTCCGATGCAAAGTTACAAATAATCGAGTGCAGAACAAAATTTTTTTTATTTTTTATGTAGGGTTCCACTTCTGGCAGCCGGTGGTTCTGCGCAGGCCCTTATAGACGTTCTCCACGTCGATGATGGCGTCATCAACCAGTGAGCCGATGGCGATGCGCAGCTTCAACACGTTGGGGCAGTATGGGAGCAGGCGGCATGTTCCTTGGAAAAACGGGCATCGAAACTGCACACCGCGGTTGCTTTTTTTCACGATAGTCGACTGATGCCACCATTCAAGGTTGAAATACTCTATCTCATGCAGCTGAGTCTTTCTATTTTCTATTGTTAATTGGTTTGTAGTCAATCGAGGCAGTGTAATAGATTTGTCCTCCCATATCCATTTTATATTTCTCGCTGCCTCGACAAAGATCCATCACTCTACATGCTCCATTGGTCTCTAAATAGTGCAAAGTTTCGACCAATAGGATATAGCCTGGAGAATAAAACGAATACTTGTCATTAATACAAAGTCGCGGCACCATCAATTCATTCTTGTCATGACTCATGAACGCAGATAGAAAACTCATAATGTCCCCATTAGTCATGAGCACCGCATGAAAACTATTTGGCAAATGCCTTAATGATTTCGTGTCATGCTTAACATATCGATATTTCAATGAATGCGTATATTTGTAAATGGGGCCAAGTCTTGACTTTTTATATTTCGCAAAGAGACGGTCAAGGTAAACACCCATCAATCTATTCCATGAATCCGCGCCTATAGGGTTTGATATGTCATAAATGACCAATTCAAACTCTATTTCATCTCTTTTCATCCTGTTATAGGCTGTACGAATGTTTTGGCGAACTGACTTGCTAAGTCCTTTTATAAGGTTGTCCACACCGCCCTGGAAGTCTATTTTAACACAATCTGAGTCTTTCGCATTTACTGCCGCCTCCTGTGATAAACGCAGCAAGGGGGAATCGGACAAGATCCGTTTGAACTTACATTCATAACCGATGTTCTTAAAGAAGAAATCCACACACCTCTTTTTCTCATCTTCAGATAAACTGTGTGAGAAGAGGGCATCCGTATGACTGCATCCCTGCAAATCGGCAAGCATCTTATATCGGCGCTTGACAGCATCCCATCTTAGCGGTACTATCATCAATATTTCTCGCTTCGTTGATACGACACAGACAATCCGAGGAAAGTAGAATGAGAAGTACTTGACATACTTCCATATATTCAAGATGTAGTCGTAGAAAAGAAAAGGGGAACTGTTTCTTTCCATGGATAGCCAAGCATCGTGCAACTCTTGATTATCCATAGTATTAAATATTCTCAATGTCATATTTACGTCTGCTAATTTTTATTGTAAAGGGAGATGACCATTCATAACATAATAAATGTAATGCAAACATGGTAATCCGTCTATTCGTCATTTTTTCTTTTTCCCTGCAAAGATACGAAAAAAAACTATAATGCAAGGAAGAATATATGGTTTTTGTATTTGACATATCGTTTTTTTAAAAAAAAACTTGGCTGTATTGTATTATTTTATTATTTTTGCATCCGTAATGAGTGTTGACAACTAAAGAAGCCACAAATACAATCCTTTAGACCTTATGAAAGCAAAAAGACTATTATTGGCACTGACAGCTGTTTGCACTGTAACGTGCCTGCATTCCCAGAACCTCTATGACGCTTCTGGCGGAACTGTGATTGGTCGTATCCAAAACGGCTGTATCTATGATGCCTCTGGCGGCACCACCATCGGACAGATACGAGGAGAACGGATAACCGATGGTAGTGGTGGACAGACGTTGAACCAGCTGAGGAGCAACGGCCAGGTGATGGATGCCAGCGGAGGATATACTGTCGGAGTCATCAAAAGCAATGGGCAGGTAACCGACGGCAGTGGAGGACGTACCCTTGGATATGTTGAAAATGGTAATGTGTATGACAGCAGTCATGGAAAGAGAATAGGAAACTACAAGGGCGTAGATGCAAAACTCGCTGCCTACTACTTTTTCTTCTTCCCCAACAAAGGTGCCACGACAACCGCTAAGCCGTCATCAAAGCCTGCTGCCAAGCCACAAATCACCGATGCACTGGCTGCACCCCGTGAGAACACCCTTCTGTTTCTCAACCGAAGCCACCAGAAAATCGGCACCCTTTACGGTGACAACCGCTACGTCAGCAATTCCGGAGTAGAATTTCTCTTCAAGAAGACTGCCGAAGGTATGATTATCACCCGTAACGGCGTTTACGACTATGAAGCCGACCTGCAAGGCAATGTTTATTACAAACAGGATGACGAGAAGATTCTTTTCTGCCATATTGATGAACAGGGAAATGCCTTTGCCCCCAATGGCGACCAAATGGTACAGTACGGCAAGATTGCCGATGACGGTACGTTTTACGCCACCACCTCTTTAGACTATCCCTTCGGCTACGTTGCCGGCCTTGCTGAGAAAAAGCGCACTGCAGCCTTTGTCTATTTCGTGCTTCTCTACAACAATCTCATCCACAGCTACCTCAAGGCTGACAAAGAGAAAGAAAACGGCCAGCAGCCATAAAGGCAAAACACACCAACGCAACAGCCTTCATGCCTTCTGACACCGCCTGTATTTTTTTGCTGATTGCGAAAAAATTGGGGAATAAAGAGTGTTCTCTTTTGGCTGTTTCACAAAAATGATGTACCTTTGCGGCAGACTTTAAGGTATAAAGAGGCATGAAAGTACTGAAATTTGGCAAGGAAGCCACCGACAGCCAGCGTGGCGCAAGTGCGCTGAAACACATCGTCAACCGTGAAGCAAGGGCAGGCCGCCTCGTGGTCGTCATGGAGCACTGTCCGTATATCAGCGACGCAACGTTTGCCGATGCCGAATGGATGGACGTCCACGAACTGACGCGCGACACCGTGGAAGACCTGCCTCAGATTTCACTCGTCGTAGGCAACGACTACACGGCCGCCCTCATCGCGGCAGAAATCGGTGCCGACGTGTTGGAGATCTGGACCAACGTCGACGGCTTCATGACTGCCGACCCGAAGCTCATTCCTGCCGCCTATACCATCCCGAGCCTCAGCTACACCGAAGCCATGGAGCTTTGCCACTTCGGAGTCAGAATCCTCTATCCCCCTACCATCTACCCCGTCTGCGTAAAACAGATACCCATTCATGTGCGCAATATGTATAATGTAGACGGTCAGGGAACCATCATCGGCTCGTCGCAAGCGACAAGCCAACCATCTCAAACCTCAAGCCTCAGACAAATCCGCGGCATCTCCAGCATTGAGCATACGGCACTCATCACGGTGACGGGACCGTCGATGGTGGGAGTGGTCGGTGTCAACCGGCGCATCTTCTCCACACTGGCCTCCGTGGGCGTATCTGCCTTCATGGTGGCGCAGGCATCATCGGAGAATTCCACATCCATCGCCGTGCTCGAAGACCAAGCGCCCAAGGCCGCGGAAGCCCTGAACGAAACCTTCAAGGGAGAAATCGAGACGGGAGCCATCAATCCCATGATTGTCGAGACGGCACTGGCCACCATCGGCATCGTGGGCGAACAGATGAAGCACTCACCAGGCATCGCCGGAAAGATATTCTCCACCCTCGGCCGCAACGGCATCAACGTCATCGCCTTCGCACAGGGAGCCCGACAGAACAACATCACCATCGTCGTCCACTCCGCATTGCTCATGAAGTCGCTCAACGTCCTCCACGACTCCTTCTTCCTCTCTGAATACAAAGTGCTCAACCTCTTCGTCTGCGGCATCGGAACCGTCGGCGGAAAGCTGCTCGAACAGATACAGACACAGGCAGCAACACTCATGAAACGTCACCGACTGCGGCTGAACGTAGTAGGCATCGCCTCGTCGCGCAACGCCATCTTCAGCCGCCAGGGCCTCGCCACCGACGACTGTCGCCGCCAGCTGAAGACCTCGCCACCGAGCACCCCGAAGAAGCTACTCGAAGCCATCGTCAACATGAACGTCTACAATGCCGTCTTCGTCGACTGCACCGCCAGCAAAGAAATCGCCGACCTCTACCAGCCACTGCTGGAGCACAACGTCAGCATCGTGGCAGCCAACAAGATTGCGGCATCGAGCGAATACGGCAACTACCGGCAACTGAAAGAGACCGCCATCCGGCAGGGAGTGAAATTCCTCTTCGAGACCAATGTCGGAGCCGGACTACCCATCATCGGCACCATCAACGACTTACGCAACTCCGGCGACCACATCATCAGGATACAAGCCGTGCTGAGCGGCACGCTGAACTACATCTTCAACGAGATCTCAGCCGACGTACCCTTCTCCGAAACCGTGCGGAGAGCCAAGGAACAGGGCTACAGCGAGCCCGACCCGCGCATCGACCTGAGCGGAAAGGACGTCGTCCGGAAACTCGTCATCCTGACGCGGGAGGCCGGCTACGCCATCGAACAGAGCGACGTCGAAAGGCACCTCTTCCTGCCCGACGACTATTTCCAGGGGACACAGGAAGAATTCTGGCAGCGGCTGCCACTGCTCGACGAAGACTTTGAAAAACGCAGGAAGGCATTAGAAGCCGAAGGCAGACGCTGGCGTTTCGTGGCACAGATGGACGAAGGCCGGGCACAAGTGTCGCTGGAAGCCGTAGACAGGAGCCACCCCTTCTACAACCTCGAAGGCTCCAACAACATCGTCCTGCTCACCACCGAACGCTACCGCCAGTACCCCATGCTCATACAAGGCTACGGAGCAGGCGCAAGCGTGACCGCTGCCGGCGTCTTCGCCAACATCATGTCGATTGCAAACATCTAAAAGAGCCGCCCCTTACCCTTCTCCAATTGGAGAGGAGAATAGTATCATTACAGACCGAACATTTTCATGAGCGAACAGTCAAAAATGTTTAGAAAAATGACATTTTTGACGGTATCGGCGTGAAGATGAACCAGAAAAAAGAATTCCGAAAACGAACAATCATCAGGAGATTTCTACCAACCGAAACCGTCGAAACATAGAGTTGAAGGTGCCGAAAGGCTGAAAACAAGGTCACGATTGTACCTATCGACACTGTAAAATAACTTAATTTGCAGAGTAAAATAGCCTATTTTGGTCGGTAAAATAGGCTATTTTACTTTTGCACTTCTGCTTATCGGCAAGGACGAAAGACCGTCTTCGCCTGACGAAAGCTCACAAACGACTCATTCTCAAAGCCTTACAGAAAGCCACGGAAAATTTCATGTTTTTCTGCCAAATATCGAAATGTTTCGCAAAAAATTCAGTTTTGAGAGGCCTTTTGTCAAGATAATTCTGAATTTTAAGTACGACATAAAGTGCGTCGAAGACAGATGGGGGCAAAGCCCCTGCCGACTCGTCAATGAAAGGAAAAGTGTATCAGAGGCGGTATGCCAGCTGCTTTTTTTCGCTCTTTTTTTTGGTTGTTCGATAAAGATTGCGTAAATTTGCAGATGTTAACCGACATAGTGGTCACACCTGTAGTAGCATGATTTATATCGCACTGCCCGAAACCGATACCATACGCCGCCTGAGCTTCTATCTGGCGACGGAAGAACATGTGGCACGCCACATGGACCTCGACGAGGCTTTCTTCATGTGGCAGGTCAATCCCAGTGTAATCTTCGGTCGGAACCAGCTGATTGAAAACGAAGTGAACATCGACTATTGCCGCTCGCACAACATCGAGACCTACCGCCGCAAGAGCGGTGGCGGCTGTGTGTATGCGGACCGTTCGAACGTGATGTTCTCGTACGTCACGAAGGACGAGAACGTATCGCTGACCTTCAACCGCTATGTCAACCTCGTGGCGCTGGTGCTCTGTCGGCTGGGCATCGACGCCAGGGCGACGGGGCGCAACGACATCCTCATCGACGGGCGCAAGGTATCAGGAAATGCTTTCTATCATGTGCCGGGACGAAGCATCGTTCACGGCACCATGCTCTACGACACGAACATGCAGCACATGGTGGGTGCCATCACACCGAGCGACGGTAAACTCCTCTCTAAGGGTGTGCAGAGCGTAAGGCAGCACATCGCCCTGTTGAAGGACTACACCGACCTTTCGCTCGAAGAGTTTATAGACTTTGTCCGCCGGAACCTCTGTGACAGCGTGCTGACGCTGACCGCCGAGGACATCCGCGAGATTGAAGCCATCGAACGCGAATACCTCAGCGAGGAGTTCATCTACGGACACAATCCACGCTACTCGCTCATCCGCAAGGGCCGCATAGAAGGTGTCGGCGAACTGGAGGTGCGCCTCGAACTGAAGAACAACGTCATCAAGTCGGTCAACATGATGGGAGACTACTTCCTCACGGGCGACATCGACAACGGCGTGCTCAACCCCCTGCGCAACGTGCCCTTCGACAAGGAACACATCGCCGCCGCCCTGCCCGACCGCCTCGACGACATCGTGATGAACCTGAAAAAAGAAGATTTCATAAATATATTACTGCAAATCATGGAAAATAAAAAAACCTGTCTTTACGACAAACATGTAGCTCTCGGAGCTCTTATCTCGCCCTTCGGCGGCTTCGACATGCCCATCCAGTACACAAACATCGTCGACGAACACACCGCCGTACGCCAGGCCTGCGGTGTCTTCGACGTCAGCCACATGGGCGAAGTGCGCGTTACGGGTCGTGATGCCGAACGCTATGTGAACCACATCTTCACCAACGATGTGACCGACGCCCCCAAGGGCCAGATTTACTACGGTATGATGTGCTATCCCGACGGCGGAACAGTCGACGACCTGCTTGTCTACAAGATGGGCGAAGGGGACTTCTTCCTCGTCATCAACGCTGCCAACATCGACAAGGATGTAGACTGGATGAAGCAACAGACGGAAGGCTTCGACATCACGCTCGACCACCAGAGTGACTACTACGGCCAGCTGGCCGTGCAGGGACCGCAGGCCGAGGCCGTGGTGGAAGAAGTGCTCGGGCTGGCTTGCAAGGAACTGGTGTTCTATACGGCCAAGACGCTCGACACAGCCGGCGAGACCATCATCGTATCACGCACAGGCTACACGGGCGAGGATGGCTTCGAGATCTATGGCTCCCATCGGTTCATTCGGGACGCCTGGGACAAACTCATCGCCTCGGGTCGCTGCAAACCCTGTGGACTCGGATGCCGCGACACCCTGCGTTTCGAAGTGGGGCTGCCGCTCTATGGCGACGAGCTCTCTGCCGACATCACCCCCGTCATGGCGGGTCTGTCGATGTTCTGCAAGTTCGACAAGCCGGAGTTCATCGGCAAGGAAGCACTCGCCCGGCAGAAGGCTGAGGGCCCGAAGCAGCGGGTCGTAGGCATCGAACTGGCCGACAAGGCCATCCCCCGCCACGGCTATGACGTGCTGAACATGGACGGCGCGAAGATTGGCGAGGTGACCACCGGCTACCACACTATCTCTACGGACAAGAGCGTCTGCATGGCCCTCATCGATGCTGCCTTCGGTAAGCTAGACACGCCCGTACTGATACAAATTCGTAAGAAGACCTTCCCGGGAAAGGTGGTGAAGAAACGCTTCTACGACAAGCACTATAAGAAATAATCACTCTCCTCTCCCCTTGGAGAGGGTTGAGGGTGAGACGATTTAAAAGTTAAATAACAACTCGCCTGCCAACCCTCCACAAACCGGCAGGCCCTCCTCCCCCTTGAGATTTCAGCCCCTCGGAAACCGAGGGGACTAAAGGGGAAGAGGTCAGGAGGGACTTCTTTAAACATTATGGCAAAAGTAATTGAAGGACTCTACTACTCAGAGTCACACGAGTATGTTCGTGTAGAAGGAGAATTTGGTTTTGTTGGTATCACCGACTACGCCCAGCACGCTCTGGGTAACGTGGTCTACGTCGATGTCCCCGAGGTTGACGACGAAGTGACAGCCGGCGAAGAGTTTGGCGCCGTGGAGAGTGTGAAGGCCGCCAGCGACCTCATCTCGCCCGTCAGCGGCACCGTCGTCGAAGTGAACGAAGCCCTCGAGGACGAGCCCGAACTGCTCAACAAGGATGCCTTCGAAAACTGGATCATCAAGGTGCAGCTCAGCGACAAGAGCGAACTCGACAACCTCATGGATGCTGCTGCCTACGAAGCCTGCTGCAAATAAGAGACAAAAGACTATGACGTATAAGTTCTTTCCTCATACCGAGGATGACTTGCGGGAGATGCTGAAGGTGTCGGGCGTGAAATCGCTCGACGACCTTTATGCCGACATTCCCGAGGCCATCCGCTTCAGAAAGGAATACAACCTGCCCGAAGCACTCAGCGAGGTGGAAGTCAGAAAGCTCTTCGACGAGCTGGCTGAGATTGGCTCACCGCTGAAAGTCTTCGCCGGTGCCGGTGTCTACGACCACTATGCTCCCTCGGTCGTGCAGAACATCATCCAGCGATCCGAATTCCTCACCTCCTACACGCCCTATCAGGCTGAAATCTCGCAAGGCACCCTGCACTACATCTTCGAGTATCAGTCGATGATGGCTGAGCTGACGGGCATGGACATCTCCAATGCCTCTCTGTACGACGGGGCAACGGCAACGGCCGAGGCTGTGATGATGGCTTTCGGCAATGCCAAGAAGGCAGACACGGTGTTGGTCAGCAAGACCGTCGACCCGAAGGTGCTGCGCGTCGTGGAGACTTATGCCAAGTATCACGGCATCAAGATTGAGCTGATTGCCGAGAAAGACGGTGTCACCGACCGCGACGACATGTTGCAGAAGCTACAGGCCGGCGGTGTGGCAGGCGTTGTCGTGCAGGCTCCCAACTACTACGGCATCATCGAAGACTTCACAGGATTTGCCGATGCTGCCCATGAGCAGAAGGCACTCCTTATTATAAATAGTATCGCTGCCGACCTGGCCGTGCTGAAGACTCCCGCCGAATGGGGTGCCGACATTGCCGTGGGTGACGGACAGTCGCTGGGCATCCCGATGTCGTTCGGAGGTCCTGGTGTGGGATATATGTGCGTGACGGAGAAACTCATGCGCAAAATGCCGGGACGCATCGTCGGCATGACCAAGGACAATCGCGGACAACGGGCCTTCGTATTGACACTGCAAGCACGCGAACAGCACATCCGCCGACAGAAGGCAACGTCGAACATCTGTTCCAACCAGAGCCTCATGGCACTCTATGTGACCATCTACCTATCGGTGATGGGCCGACAGGGCGTGAAGGAAGCCGCCGAACTCTCCTATGCCGGCGCACACTACCTCTGCGAGGAACTCATCAAGACTGGGTGGTTCAAACTGAAATACAACCAGCCGTTCTTCAACGAGTTCTGCGTGACCTACGACGGCGACATCGATGCCCTGCAGGCCGAATGTGCCGACAACGGCTTCATGGCAGGCGTGAAGGTCGACGCACACACGCTCATGTTTGCCGTCACCGAGCAACGCTCGAAGGAAGACATCGACGAATTTGTGGACTTAATCAAGCAGATCAAGGAGGACCAAGCATGAACAACCGACTCTATGGAAACCTGATCTTCGAACTCTCGAAACCAGGACGTAAAGGATATTCGCTTCCCAAGAACGCCTTCGGCCACACGCTCGACGAACTGCCAGAAGGCTTGAAGCGCAAGGAAGACGCACAGCTGCCCGAATGCGACGAACTGACGGTGGTGCGCCATTATACCAATCTGAGCCACAACAACTTCGGTGTCAACGACGGCTTCTATCCGCTGGGCTCCTGCACGATGAAGTACAACCCCATCATCAACGAAGAGCTGGCAGCCCTGAAGACCTTCGCCGGACTGCACCCCCTGCAGCCTGCCGACACCTGCCAACACGCCCTCCACCTCTACTACTGCCTGCAGAACATGCTCTCTGAGCTCACCGGCCTGAAGGAGTTCACCCTCAACCCCTGCGCCGGAGCACATGGTGAACTGACAGGACTAATGGTCATCCGTGCCTACCACATGAGTCGCAACGACGACAAGCGCACGAAAGTGCTTATCCCCGACTCTGCCCACGGCACCAATCCCGCTTCGGCTGCCGTCTGCGGACTGGAAGTCGTCGAGGTGAAGAGTCGGCCTGACGGAACAGTCGACGTTGAAGACCTCAAGATACTCATCGCCGAATGGGGCAACGAGGTGGCGGCCATGATGATGACGAACCCCAACACTCTGGGCATTTTCGAACACGCCATTCCCGAGATTACAAAACTAGTCCACGACTGCGGCGGTCTGATGTACTACGACGGAGCCAACCTCAACCCGATGCTCGGTGAGTGCCGACCCGGCGACATGGGCTTCGACGTGATGCACATCAACCTGCACAAGACCTTCTCGACACCGCACGGCGGAGGAGGTCCGGGCAGCGGTCCCGTCGGCGTGCGCGAAGGACTGGAGGCATTCCTCCCCACCCCACGCATCGTCGTACGCGACGACCACTACGAGGTAGAGACCGGCAACTACGAACAGGCGCTCGGCTCCATCGGAGCCTTCTTCGGCAACTTCAGCGTGATGGTGAAAGCCTTTGTCTACATTCTCTCGCTCGGTAAGGAAAACGTCAAGATGGTCGGTCCGCTGGCAACCCTCAACGCCACCTACATCAAAGAGTCACTGAAGGATGTCTACGAGCTCCCCATCGAAGGACTGTGCAAGCATGAGTTCGTCTTCGACGGACTGAAAGACAAGTCGACAGGCGTCACCACGATGGACGTGGCCAAACGGCTGCTGGACTACGGCTACCACGCTCCCACCATCTACTTCCCGTTGCTCTTCCACGAGAGCCTCATGATTGAGCCTACCGAGAACGAGTCGAAGGAAACCCTCGACGGCTTCATTGCCGTGATGCGCAAGATTGCCGAAGAAGCTAAGAACGACCCGGAGATGGTGAAGACCGCACCTCACGACACTCCCATCGGACGCGTCGACGACGTACTGGCAGCCAAAAGCCCCGTACTCACCTTTAAGCAAATGAAAAGTATATGAGCGGAACATTAATCATCATAGGCAGCGGCCCTGGAGGATACAGGGCTGCTGACTATGCTGCCAAGCAAGGCCTTCAGGTGACGGTCATCGAGGAAGCCTATGCCGGCGGCACCTGTCTGAACTGCGGCTGCATCCCCACGAAATCCCTCTGTCACGATGCAGCGATGGCCGACAAGCGCAGACTCGCCGAAGCCATCGAACGCAAAGAGCTGATTACCGCACAACTCCGACAAGGGGTAGAGATGCTGATGAATCAGCCAAACGTCACCTTCGTCCGGGGCAAAGCCCGCTTCAAGGATGCCAACACCGTGGAAGTATTATCCGTAAGCGATGGTTCTGTCGTCAACACCCTTACCGCCGACAACATCATCATCGCTACTGGCTCCATTACCAAGATGTTGCCCATCGAGGGAGTAGACCTGCCCAACGTCGTCACCTCCAACGAGTTGCTCGACGTGAAGGAAGTGCCACAGCGGCTCTGCATCGTCGGCGCAGGAGTCATCGGCATGGAGTTCGCCTCTATCTTCAATGCCTTTGGCTCAAAGGTGACTGTCGTCGAATTCCTCAAAGAGTGTCTGCCTGCTACCGACAGCGAGCTGGCCAAACGCCTGCGCAAAGCATTGGAGAAGCGAGGAGTAGAGTTCTTCATGCAGTCAGCAGTGAAACGCGTGACGCCAGAAGGTGTCGTTTTCGAACGCAAGGGACAGGAGCAGACCGTCGATGCCGATCTCGTACTGATGGCAACGGGACGTAAGCCTAACACCGATGGTCTCAACCTCGAGGCAGCCGGCATTCTCTACGACCGCAGCGGCATCAGGGTCAATCCCGAGACCATGCAGGTGAAGAGGTCCGACGCCCCCAACCAGGGAGAAGCCGAGAAGGCTTGCTACCCACACCTCTACGCCATCGGCGACGTAAACGGACTGCAGATGCTCGCCCATGCCGCCACCTTCCAAGGCTTCCGCGCCGTAAACCACATCCTCTGCCGTGCTGACCGAATCCGACTCGACGTAATGCCCGCTGCCGTTTTCACCACACCCGAAGTGGCAGGCGTCGGACTCACCGAGGACTTGTGCAAGGAACAAGGACTGTCCTATACATGCAAGAAAGGACACTATCGCGCCAATGGAAAGGCAATGGCTATGGAAGAGACCGACGGAATGGTGAAAATCCTCACTGACGTTTCCGGCCGCATCATTGGCTGTCATGTGCTCGGTGCACATGCCGCCGACATGGTGCAGGAAGTGGCATCACTGATGAACCTCGGAGTCACCATCAGCCAACTCGCCGACATGGTGCACATCCACCCCACCCTCGCCGAAGTACTGCAGGACACAGCAAGGAATTAACATTCAAAAGCAAAAAGTCAACATTCCTCTCATGCTCGTAAAGACATTCAGTGCCGCCGTCGTAGGCTTGGAGGCCACAACCATCACCATCGAAATAAACCTCTCCAGAGGCGTACAGTTCAGACTCTCTGGACTGGCCGACACCGCCGTTCGCGAAAGCTACGACCGTATATGGGCCGCCATCACCAACAACGGCTACAAGATGCCCACCGCCGACCTCATCATCAACCTCTCGCCCGCCGACATGAAGAAAGAAGGCAGCGGCTTCGACCTACCCATCGCCATCGGCATCCTCGCTGCCAACAACCAGCTCGACACGTCGCAACTCAGCCAGTACATGATGATCGGAGAACTCGGACTCGACGGCTCACTACAGCCTGCCAAAGGAGCACTCCCCATCGCCATACGAGCCCGGAAAGAAAAGTTCAAAGGACTCATCGTGCCCAGGCAGAACGTCAGAGAGGCCGCCGTCGTCAACGACCTCGATGTCTATGGCATGGACAACATCGCCGATGTCATCCGCTTCTTCAGCGGCACACAGACCTTCGAGCCCACCATCATCAACACTCGGCAGGAATTCTACGACCACCAATACCAGTTCGACCTCGACTTCGCCGATGTCAAAGGACAGCAGAACGTCAAACGAGCACTCGAAGTGGCAGCAGCTGGCGGACACAACGTCATCATGATTGGCCCCCCAGGCTCCGGAAAGTCAATGATGGCCAAACGGCTGCCATCCATCATGCCGCCACTCACACTCGCCGAGAGCCTTGAGACCACACAGATACACTCCGTGGCAGGAAAACTCAGCAAAGACACATCACTCATCTCACAACGACCCTTCAGAAGCCCCCATCACTCCATCTCACAAGTCGCACTGGCAGGAGGCGGCACCAACCCCCAACCAGGAGAGATATCGCTGGCACATAACGGAGTTCTCTTCTGCGATGAGCTCCCCGAATTCAACCGCTCCGTACTCGAAGTGCTGCGACAACCACTCGAAGACAGGAAAATCACCATCAGCCGAGCCAAGTACAGCATCGAATACCCCGCATCATTCATGTTCGTCGCATCCATGAACCCCTGTCCCTGCGGATACTATGGCGACCCCACCCACCACTGCGTGTGTACACCTGGACAGATACAACGCTACATGAACAAAATCTCCGGCCCCCTGCTCGACCGCATCGACATTCACTGCGAGATCCAGGCCGTGCCCTTCGCACAACTCTCACAGATGCAGCCCGGTGAACCCTCAGCCGCCATCCGCGAGAGAGTGATCGCCGCCCGAAAGATTCAGGAAGAACGCTTCAAGCCTTACAAGGGCATCCACTGCAACGCCCAGATGACCGAAAAGATGCTCCACGAATATGCCGAGCCCGACGCCCAGAGTCTCGATATGCTCCGCATGGCCATGGAACGATTAAGATTAAGTGCTCGCGCCTATAGCCGCATCCTCAAAGTCGCCCGCACCATAGCCGACCTCGCCGGCTCAGAGAAAGTGGAGACCATGCACATCGCCGAGGCCATCGGATATCGCAATCTGGACCGCGGTGATTGGGCGGAGAGAGGGGTGTAATATATAAAAGGGGAAAAAATGGGACACATGTTATTCCAACATAAGGATTTATACATTTTGAGAGACAATTGCTTTATTGTCCTCTTTCAATTCATTGCTTTGTTAGTCTCTGCATGTACTTCTAACCAAAAAGAGGAAGCAAAGCAACAACAAAGGCAAGATTTTGTGTC
>JAFSRY010000032.1 GCA_017445845.1 Prevotella sp. | reverse complement strand
TTAATCCGTTTAATCCGATGAGTTTATTTTCTTTCCTCGGATTTATCGGATTTGTCGGATTTTCCTTCTCTGCGAAGAATCCGTTTAATCCGTTTAATCCGATGAGTTTATTTTCTTTCCTCGGATTTATCGCATCTTCCCATGTCAAAGATAATCCGCATAATCCGACGACGAATTACCCTCCGATGCCTACTCGTCGTGCAGCACGTCGGTGGGGTTGGTCTTGGCGGCGCGCCATGCCGGGAAGGCAATGCCGAGCATGATGATGGCGGTCATGAGCAGGTAGGACAGGACTTCCCCTCGCAGCAGGCGCGACAGGGTGAAGTACTCGCCATGATAGTCCATCGTCAGTTCGTTAGTCAGAATGGCATAGGCCGCGGGCACTGCCAGCAGGAAGGCAGCCGTCATGATGAGCATGGCTTCGGCAATGAGCCGCCACACCAAGGTGCTGCTCTTGGCACCGATGGCCTTCTGCAGGCCTATCTCCGCCTGCCGTTGCTGCGTGCGCAGCCAGAAGGCACCGAGGAGTCCGAGGAAGACATTCATCAGCAGGAACAACAGCCCCAGGGTGATGTAGCGCAGGAAGCTGCGATTTGGTGTCGACTCTTCATGTTCGATGGACTCATACGACCGCAGGTTGTCCAGATAGTTGTTGGCATAGTTCATGCCGCAGTTTTCCATGCGTTTGCGCAAGGTCTCTTCCAATGCCTGCTCTTGTCCGGGCTTTGCCTTGACGGCGAAGTCACAGTGGAAAGAACGACTGTTGATAAGGTGCTGTGCATCGTGGACCGGAGTGTGGGTCCACATCCGGGCAGGCTTTCGGGCACCATCATGGTCGCTCCATCGGTCGTTCTTCGGTGTCTTGATGACGGCACCTATCACGATGTCTACGCTGTCGATGTCTTTCTCAAAAGGGGCTGCCAGCCGGTGGGGTCCCATCACCCGGTCACGTCCAAACAGTTCGGCCACTCGCTCGGTGACAATCGCCTCACCCCGCTCAAGCACGGCCATCAGCTCTTCGGTCGTCTTGCCGTCTATACTCTGGTACTGGAAGAAGCGTGGCGTGTTGACAGAGCAGCTTGCGACAAAGATTGGCGTTTCCTTGACGCTATCGCCGGAAGCTTTTAAGATAATGGTATTACGGTAGACTCCATCGTGAAGCTGGTCGCTGACGGCAACGTCCTCTACCTCGGGCAGGTTGCTCAGCTCGTCGATGAAGTGCTGACGCATGTCGGAAACCGGTATCTCCTGCCCCTCCTTGGTCCAGAAGGGCGACGACTCGGGCAGTTCCTCATAGCTCACACGGTAGCAGCGGTCCGTAGAATAGTTGGTGGGCTCGTAGTAGACCAACAAGATGTTGGCAGTGACATCGACGAGGTACCACACGATGATGCTGACGAGAAATATTTCGATGAACAGCGCAATGTTGCTGCCCCGCTCGTTCCAGATCTGATGAGGAATGTAACTTGTTATCTTTTTCATAGTGACTTGTCTATTTGAGTGATTTCACGATATCGGTTCTACTGGCCCTCCATGCCGGCAACAGGCTGCTGAGAAGGTTGAGCACGAAGCAGAAGATGAGTGTCCAGAGGTAGACCCAGGGGTCGAGCAGCAGGCTCATGTCGACCAGCGCGTTGCTTCCGTTCATCACTGCCTGGTTAAAGGCTATCATGGCGCCTGTGCCGTTCAGGGCAATGAGAAGGATGGCGACAAGGAGCCCGAGGATGCCGCCCAACAGGGTGACGAAGAGCGACTCCATGAACACCTGTGCGAGGATGTCGCGGCGCTTGGCACCGAAGGCCCGCCGGATGCTGATTTCAGCCCTGCGCTGCCGCATACGGCTCTGGGTCATGCTGGCCAGGTTGATGGCGGGGACGACGAGCAGGACGGCAAAGATGACGCCATAGATGGTACGAAGACTCTCACCCTCATCACTCAGTTCTTCCTGCGTTTTTACGCTAACCAACTGCAGCTTGTCGAAGTCTGGAGTCCAACGGTGTTCTTCTGACAGCCAGACAGAGTCTTGCTTCAGCATGTCAGCCATGACACGGATGCGTCGACGCACTTCCTCCTTCAGCTTCGGCAGGTCGCTCTTGCGCGGGGCGACCAGCGTCAGGCTGCCGCCACCTTGTATGCCGTCAGAATAACCGCCCACGCCGATACCCCGCAGATGGGGGTTGTTGACGTCGCCCTCGTGGCTGTAGTTGGCAGGCAGCCATACCTCTGCAAAGGCGTAGGACATCAGGGGCGACACATCGCTGACGACACCCGTCACGCGGAACGGATTCGTATAGAGGTTCATCTCCTTGCCCATTGCCTCTTCCACTGAGCCGAAGAGCTTTCGTGCCAGGCTTTCGCTGATGATGGCGAGCGACTGGCAGCCGACGTGCTCTTCGTGGGTAAAGGGCCGGCCAGCCAGAAAGTTGAAACGGTAGACGTTGAAGTAGCCGTCGCCGACTGCTTTGGCTTTGGCTTTGACGGGCGACTTGGTGCCGACGATGATATTTACGTTGCTGTTGTAGAATGTGGGGGTGATGGCAACATGCTCGATGAGGTCCGACGGTTGGCTGCAGATGGCCTCGATAGAGGTGGGTCCCAGACCCCAGTAACCCATGTTGTCGGGGTCGTCGTTGTCAGTGATGCCATCGATATAGAGCGACCGCGAGCGGTTGGGCTCGTTGCCGTAGTCGGCAGTCAGTGCCTCGTGGCTCATCACCATGATCATGATGAGGGCGATGCTCACCGCCGTTCCCACAATGGTCAGCACGGAGAGCAACGGCTGTCGGCGGATGTCCCGCCAAGTTTGTTTCCAAATCTCTTTCATATTCCTAAAATCTTTTGCTTTCCTATAATCAGTTTCATAGCCTCCATAAATCGTCAAAAATCAAATCAAAATCGTACTTATCTCTTTATTTTTGTCTTATTTTCGACCGTTTTTGAAGTTTTTTGGAGGTGTTACCCCACCTGGTGACCGTCGAAGAACCGGGCGGTGCGGTGGGCCAGTGCAGCCTGTTGCTCGTTGTGAGTGACCATGACGATGGTGCGCTGCTCCTCACTGTTCAGACGCATCAGGATGTTCATCACGTCGGCTGCCATCTCGGAGTTCAGGTTGCCCGTAGGCTCGTCGGCAAGGATAATCTTCGGATTGCAGGCGATGGCTCGGGCAATGGCCACTCGCTGACACTGACCGCCGGAGAGCTGCGACGGCAGGTGGCGCAGACGATGGGTCATCCCGACCTGCTCCAGCACCTGATAGGCCCGCTCGCGACGTTCCTTTGCCGACAGTCCGGCATAGAGCAAGGGCATCTCGACATTCTCGATGACATTGAGCGACTGGATGAGGTGAAAACTCTGGAAGACAAAGCCGATGGTCTTGTTGCGGAACTCCGCCATGCGGGCGTCGCTCAGTTCGCCGGCCTTGACGCCGCAGACGGTGACGGTGCCGCTGGTGGGACGGTCGAGCATACCCATAATGTTGAGCAGCGTGGACTTGCCACAGCCCGAAGGACCCATGACGGCCAGGAACTCGCCCTCTTCTACACTCATGTTGACATTCTCTAAGGCAAGGGTTTCCACTTCATCCGTGCGGAAGATCTTGCCAACCTTGTTTAACTCAATAACATTCATAGCTTCCTTATTATTTTTGTTTATACCTTATTTCATTCATTCGAATATATTTTTTTCCTTTATCATCGGATTTATCGGATTTGTCGGATTTCCCCAGTTACAAAGATAATCCGTTTAATCCGAATAATCCGATGAGGAATAACCTCCGATGGCCCCTATTTTAATCGGATGTTGTGATGGCCTTGATATTTCTCCATATCGCTGATGACGACCTGTTCGCCTTCGTCGAGACCACGGATGACTTCCACCCAGTCATAGTTGGCCTCACCCAGTTCAACGTCACGAGCCACAAGGCGGTCGCCCTCGACGACGAAGAGTTTGTAGCTGCCCTTACCTTTTTTATAGTATGTACCCATGGGCAAGCGCAAGGAGTTCTCGTGTGACCGGGCCAGGACGAAGACCTCGGTGCGCAGCCCGGGACGCAGGATGGGGTGAGAGGGATTGTCAAGACGGATGGTGAAACTGATGGAGCCGCCCTTGGTGAGTGGATTCAGGTGGCTGACGGTGCCGCTTAGACGTGTCTTTCCGGAACGTATCGTCACCAGCGAGCCTACCTGGATGCGGTCGCTGTAGCCGTCGCTGAGCTCGCCTTCCACTTTGTAGGAGCTGAGGTCGGAGATGATGGCAATCTGTTCGCCCTGGGAAACGGAAGCCCCGATGTCGTTCTTGATGAATGTCAGCACGGCGCGCCGAGGCGAACAGATGCGGGCGTCGGCGAGGGTCTGTCGGGTGGCCTCGAGGCTCTTGCGCTGCATGTCAATCTCGATGCGCTGCATGTCGAGTTCGGCCTGGCAGACACGCCGCTCGTTGTCGAGTTGCTTCTGCAGCTGCTCTAACTCGAGCGAGGCGGTGTTGTAAGTCAACTCGGCCTGGCGCACACGTTCCTTCGTGCCTGAGCCGATGGAGTCGAGATAGCGTTCGCCGACGAGTTGCGACCGCTTCTGGTCGAGCGACATACGGGCCACTCGCAGCCGCATCTGCATGTCGGTGAGGCGAGTGTCCTGATTGATGAGCAACTGCTTGAGCCGTTGTTCCTTCAGCTGAAGGTCGTCGAGTCCGCGCTGATAGTCTGCCTCGGCATTCTCAAGGTTCAGCCGCAACAGTGACGTGCCGACCTCGACAGTGTCGCCCATGCGAGCATAGACTTCGAGGATGCGCGACGAGATGGGAGACAGGATCTGCTCCTGATACACGGGGCTGACGGTGCCGCTGGTGCTGAGTCCGATATCGATATTTCCACGCTCAACGGCAGCGAGGCGGATGTCGTTGCGGCTCAGTCGACGGGCTGGGAGGCTGATGGCAACAAGGGCAACGGCAACAAGACAGCTGACGAGGGCAACAGGTTTGATCAGCCGACGCACACGCTGCTGGTGCTGTTCCTTCTTTGTGAGGGGTCTGTCCATAAGATACTGTTCGCGTTTCTTTTTTACTTTCTTTATAAAGCAAAAACCATACCAAAAACACAACCCATTGATAATCAGAATGATAATCTTTTTTAAAGTGTTCAAGAACGGACAGTCGCGTCCGAGGATGGACACTTTTTGTGGACACCCGGATAATAAAAACAAGAAAAATACGTTATTAATAATGTATGCAGTGGACAGACCGGATACGTCAGGTTAAAATCTTTCTTGTGGTGGCAGCCATCATCCTGGCCGTTGCCTCTTTGTTCGTGTCCCACCTGCTCACCCGCGACCTTTACGAAGAGGAGCGCAAGAAAATGGAGATATGGGCCGAAGCCATGCATTCGCTCAACAATGCCGACGAGAACACTGACCTGGCATTGGTACTGAAAGTCATCGACGGCAATACAACCATCCCCATCATCGTACTTGGTGCCGACGGCAACGTGCGTACATACAGAAACATCGAGGTGACAGCGAAAAGCAACACCGACAGCATCAGCTATATCCGACAGAAAGGACAGAACCTGTTGCGGGGAGGGAAGAACGTCCGCATCGTACTGGACGAAGAGCAGAAAGACAGCTATGTGGACGTTTGCTATGACGACTCGCTGATGTTGAAGCGACTGGCAGTTTATCCGTATATACAACTGGGCGTGGTGCTCATCTTCGTGGTCATTGCCATCTTTGCCCTAATGACATCGAAACGGGCTGAACAGAACAAGGTATGGGTGGGACTGTCGAAGGAGACAGCCCACCAGCTGGGAACACCAATCTCCAGCCTGATGGCATGGACGGAAATACTGAAAGAGACCTATCCAGAAGACGAACTGCTGCCCGAGATGGACAAGGATGTCAAGCGACTGCAACTCATTGCCGACCGCTTCTCGAAAATCGGCTCACTGCCCGAACACGTTCCGACGAGCCTGACGGAAGTGATGAACCATGTCATCGACTATATGGACCGCCGCACGTCGGACAAGGTGCAAATGGTGCGCATCTTTCCACCAGAAGACATCATCGTGAAAATTAATGCCTCGCTTTTCGAATGGGTCATAGAAAACCTATGCAAGAATGCCGTCGACGCCATGGAGGGTACTGGACGCATTACGCTCTTCATGGCCACGGAGATGGACACTGTCGTCATTGAGGTGTCTGACACGGGAAAGGGCATCCGGAAGAAAGACATCAAGAGTGTCTTCACACCCGGCTTCACCACCAAACAGCGCGGATGGGGGCTGGGACTGTCGCTCGCCAAGCGCATCGTGGAAGAATACCATCACGGACGCATCTTCGTGAAGTCATCGGAACTGGGCAGGGGAACTACCTTCCGAATTGAACTGAAGAAATAATTAAATCATCAATATTTAAATAACAACTATGATCAGATTAAACGCTTTTTTCGAATTAAAGAGTGACAAAGACACTCAAGTATTGGCTGCCACGATGTTGGCAAAGGACCTCGTAGCCCAGTCACGCCAGGATGACGGCTGCATCGACTACGACTTCTTCAAAAGCACGACACGACCAGGCGTGATGATGTTCTGCGAGACATGGCGCGACCAGGCTGCCCTCGATGCACATTCTGCTTCGGCGCACTTCGTAAGCCTCGTGCCACAAATCGAAGCTCTGACAAAGAACGGTATGCACCTGAACCGCTTCGAATTCTAAACAACAGAAGAGGACAGCCTTAAAATGATTATACGATGAAAAAACTATTAGTACTCCAAATGGCCATCATGCTGTCACTTGGCCAACTGTGGGCTGAAGGAGCCACAAGTAAGGTGCCCTTCGCCGACCCTTACATCCTGCTCGACGGCGACACCTATTATGCCTATGGCACCCATTCGGCCAACGGCATTGAATGCTATACCTCGACAGACCTATACGAATGGACCTACGAGGGACTGGCACTCAACAAAGCCAACACCACCGAAAGCCAATGGTTCTGGGCACCAGAGGTCTACAAGATAGACGATGCCTATTACATGTACTATTCAGCCAACGAACACCTCTTCGTGGCTAAAGCCGATTCGCCGAAGGGACCCTTCGTACAGGTAGGGGGCTACCAGATGGAGTCGCTGTTGGGATCGGAACATTGCATCGACTCGTCGGTATTCTTCGATGACGACGGAAAGACATACATCTTCTTCGTGCGCTTCAACGACGGCAACTGCATCTGGTCGGCAGAACTCTCCGACGACCATATAACACCCGTGGCTGGCACGCTGAAGAAATGTATCAATGTCTCTCAGTCATGGGAGGAAGCGCAAGGACGCATCAACGAAGGACCTAATGTCATCAAGCACGAAGGAACCTACTACCTCACCTACTCTGCCAACGACTACCAAAGCCAGAACTACGGCGTAGGCTATGCCACATCCAAATCACCGCAGGGAACATGGTCGAAATTCGGCAGCAACCCCATCCTGCAGAAGGCATTCGGACTGGTAGGAACTGGTCACCACTCGCTCTTCACCGATAAGGAAGGACAACTGAGAATGGTGTTCCATGCTCACAACTCATCCACCGCCATCCATCCCCGGACCATGTATATATGCTCGATGAAATGGATTTCAACGCGTCTGGTCGTAGACAATGACAAACCTCTCATCCGACCGGCTCTGCCTGGCTATCCGTCGATGCCCGACGAGGTGATGACGAACTGGGGATACCAGCGAGGAGGTGCCGTGGCCGTTGACCTCAACAACGACGGATGGCTCGACATCGTGGCCGGAGGATCGGGAAGAATGGACCGCAATGAATCCAGCAACACCTTCACCAAACGTCGACAGATGGACGTGCAGATGTTCCTGCCGAAATCAAAGAAATGGACTACTCTGGCCAACAGCTCATCGGTTATCAAGGTGGCCAACATGCCCAGCATCGTGCCATGCGACATCAATGCCGACGGCAACATGGACATCGTGGCATTCGAGGCCGTGGGGACAAGTACGACCGAAGAAGCATATACAGGCAACTACGGTTCGGAAGGGATTTTCATCGGCCTGGGCAACGGAAAATTCAACAAGGCTGATGTCACCGTCAGCAACCTACAGGACTTCGACATCAAGGCACCAGCAAAAGCCGACGTCCTCGACATCGACAACGACGGACTCCTTGACATCGTATGCGCAGGATATCAGGATGACACTTCATACAATGTCATACTACACAACCTCGGATTTGAAGGAAACACCTTCACCTTCGAAGCCATTCCCTATGAACCAAACCTGAAATTCACAAACATCATCCTCGAGGCCTACGACATGAACAACGACGGACTGACGGACTTCCTCATCTCTGCCTATGTCGAAGGTAACAGTGATATGACACGCTTCACCGACATCTATCTGAACAGCACGGAACAACCCGGACAATTCCAAAAGCTCGGACTCGGAACAACAGAGAGCGGCGTCATCCGCAAAGGATATGGAGCACTGCAAGTGGCCGACATGAACAACGACGGTCACCTTGACTTCATCCTGGCGGGAATGGGAGACAACAAATCGGGCGAGGCTGCCGTCAGACAGAGGCTATACCTCAACAACGGAGAAGCCATACCCACATTTACAGCCACCGACGATGACTTCATCACCGACCAATTCAAACCGACAACGGCAGTCGATAATGCCTTCGGTGTCTATGACTGGCTGGGCGACGGAAACTTCCACGTCTTTGCCGCAGGAATAAACGGCGGGTCAAGCACTTCATCTGGACAACTCTACACCAATGACGGAACAGGACGCTTGACAAAATCGGTCACCATGCCAGGCGCCCTCAGCCCATCGACCATCTTCGTCGACTACAATGCCGACGGCGTGAAAGACTTCATACAACAGGGGGTATTCTCCGACAAAAACTACCTCGGCGACACACAGACTGGTAAGACGGCCGTCGTCTATTACAACCGCAACAAGACTGCCGAAACACCCGAGCCACCCGTCAACCTAAAGGCGGAAGCCGACGGCAACGGCTTCATCCTCTCATGGGAAGCACCCACAACGGCAAAGGGAAATGTCACCTTCGAGTTCTATGTTCGTGATGCAGAAGGCAACTTCATCTATGCTCCCAACGCCACCGTCGGCGGCACGAACGACGGAAAGCGTAAGGTCAACCACCTGGGCAACGCAGGACAGAACCGCACCATCCGTATACGTCCGCACAAGAACGGCGAATTCTCATGGGGCGTACAAACCATCAACGCAGCCTATGACGGTTCTGCCTTTGCCGAAGGGCCGGCATTCAGCACCACGGGCATCAGCCAGACAACCGTCAAGAAAAACCAGTCGGCAAAACATTACAATGCGATTGGACAGCAGGTAAAAGGCAACAACCATGGCATTGTCATCACTAAACATGCCGACGGCACCGTTACCAAGCACATCAAATAGCATCACCGGCTACAACCCATCAAAAAAGCCCTGCGGAGAATTGCAGGGCTTTTTCATTTTATGACATCTAAGGAACGGAAAACAATGGCAAATAAAAAACCATCAAAAAAAGGAGAAATCATTCTTCAAAAACCACAACCTCAAAAAAGGAGAAATCATTCTTCAAAAACAACAACCTCAAAAAAGGAGAAATCATTATTCATGAAAGTGTGCCTTGCGGTTCCACCGCAAGGTCTCCCAATGACATTTATCCACCCGATACGGCCACCTCTTTCCAGCCCAACGATAAGCCTGAATGAGGGAAACGAAAAAATCCTGACCTGTCAGTCTGACAAGTCAGGATCTCTGGAAAAAAGGCGGCTACCTACTCTCCCGCATTGCATTGCAGTACCATCGGCGCAAGCGGGCTTAACTTCTCTGTTCGGAATGGGAAGAGGTGGGACCCCGC
>JAFSRY010000031.1 GCA_017445845.1 Prevotella sp. | reverse complement strand
GGGCTATGCCGAGTCATGACCGAAGAAGACAAAAGTCAACTGAGGGAGTAGCGAGCGCAGAGCCAAGTTTACTTGGGCTATGCCGAGTCATGACCGAAGAAGACAAAAGTCAACTGAGGGAGTAGCGAGCGCATTCATTCTGACACGCCCTCAATTCTCACACACATCGAAAAAGCTTCATAAATCCTGCTGGCTTTCCTTACATCGGGAAAGAACGACAGACATTGGGCGTAGACAAAGGTGCCCGATAATCGGGACCCAGCCCTCGAAAAACTCATCAAAGAGTTTGGGGATTAATGAAAGGTGAAAAGGACATCAATGGCAGAGTCGTTCAGGAGATTAGTCGTTTGGTCGTATAGAAAAGTTACAAACCATTCACACTAATCTTTCTAAACCTCCAAGCGACTCAACACCTGACATTATCGGCAGACCATCACTTCGCCAATTTCGTATATAACTTGAACAATTCTGCCACACACTGACTTTCCGTAAAGGTAGACTTCACCGGGAAGCCGTAAGCCTGCATCACCGCACGGTCGTTGTCTTGATGAGCCTTGCGCAACTCAACGGGCATCGTCAATTCATCATACAAATCAGCCAACGACGAGTCAGGATACTTGGCGCGTGCGTCAAGAATGGCTTGTGCCGTCTGCTCTATCTCAGCCTTCTGCTTTTCTGTTGGCATCGGCCAAGGGAAGTTGTTGTAGACTATCGTATTTGAATAGCTATAATCACTTTTTAACCTTCCACATACCGCTCTCATCCATGCCATGTGGACATTACTTGTCAGAACGCCAAAATGGTAGGCTGATGCACCTTGCAGACAGAATAGCTTGTCGCCAGGGATAATGTCGGGTGTCAGATAATCGATGGGTATATACTTTCGGTTTTCCGAAGAAACCTTTGGCAATGCGACATATTTGGTCTTACACTCAAAGGGCGCTCCGAATAATGTCGGGTCTTCAGCAGCTTTCTGCGTGCTACTTCTGTTGCTCGACGACCTGAAGGCTTTTACTTTTGCCACCCGATCTAACACATGAGGACATTTTCGAAGCAAAGAAGGGTCGGCACCTCTAAGCCAAAGGCAATAGCGTGGTTTTCTTTCAATAAAGTCCTTACCCATCATGAAGGGGCGGATAAAGGGCTCTGCCTGCGGCTCATGCTTCAGAAGTTCGTCCTTTTCTGCGTGGGTAAGCACCAAGTTGCCGTCATCAATGGGCTGACCACCCAAATAAATCATTGGAACATCACAAAGAGGTTTCATTCTCTTTTCAATGAAGATGTCAGGAGCATTAAGTAAGTATCCATTGATGTTATCCGCACTTACTTGTTGTTGCTCGTTTACATAAATCATTTTCTTTTCATCGACGATGAACGAGAAACCGACAATAACGCAATGTACATGGGCTTTCAGACTGGCCTCACTGTCCCAGCGGAAAGTACGCCAAGCAAAGTTAATACTAATGCCTTGCTCAAAAAGAGGTTTCCACAAATTAGCGACGGCTCCACCTTGAGTGATAGAATTCGTGGAAACCAATGCTGTTTTTATCTTCGTACCGCGCATGAGGTCTGCTGCTTTTTTATACCAACAAGCCACATAATCCAAATCTCCTACCCCTGCCCATTTTATGCCAAATATCTTCAACACGTCCTCCTTTTGCTCTTTGCTCATCCATCTTGCTCCCACAAAAGGCGGATTGCCCATGATATAATCAAAGTCAACTTTATAACGTTGCACATCAGGTTTTAGTTCTCCATCGAAATGTCTGGTTACTACATTGACTTCGTCAAGATTGACAATTGCTTCGCTGGCTTTCATCGACTCAGGCTCAATCAGCAAATGAACTTTATTGGCATGAATTGTCGGTATGTCTGAAGGCACGTCTATCATGTCCCAATCCATCCTCAAGGCATTACCTTCCCGGATGTTGGTGTAAGACTTGAGTGGCAGGAAGTCAATGTCGCGACGGATAATCTTCTCGGTTTCACGAAGCATCTGTGCTTCTGAAATCCAAAGGGCTGTCGTGGCTACAGTAACAGCAAAGTCGTTGATTTCTATACCATAGAACTGCTGGATGCTCACCTTGATAGGGTTAACTTCCTCAAAACCTATAAATGCCTGTCCGTGGTGACGCTCGCGTATGACCTCATTCTCCAGACGGCGTAGCGAAAGATAGGTTTCAGTAAGGAAGTTACCCGAACCGCAAGCCGGGTCGAGGAATGTCATCGATGCCAAGCGGTCTTGGTAGGCATCGAGCTTTTTCTGGCGTTGCCGCTCTACCTTCTCTTCCAGTATCTCGTCGAGTTCACGACGCAAGTCATTCAAGAAAAGCGGGTCAATGACTTTATGGATGTTGGCAATCGACGTGTAATGCATTCCGCCACTGCGACGGGTTTCGGGGTTGAGGGTACTCTCAAAGACAGCTCCAAAGATGGTTGGCGAGATCTCGCTCCAGTCGAAGTCAAGGCTGGCTTTTTTCAGCAAAGTCTGCTTGAGTTCCTCGGTAAACTGCGGTATCTCTATCTGTTCTTCAAACAGGCCGCCATTGGTATAAGGGAAGGCCTTCAAGTCGTCTTTCAGATATTTGCTCCGCTGGTCTGTCGGCGTATTCAACACCTCAAACAATCGTATCAATGCACTGCGCAAATCCTCTGCCTCATAGCGCACCAGATAGTCGTGGAACTGGTCGTGAGTAAACACCCCGGCATCTTCTGCATAAAGACAGAAGACAATGC
The DNA here is from genome assembly GCA_017445845.1 of Prevotella sp. GTDB lineage: Bacteria > Bacteroidota > Bacteroidia > Bacteroidales > Bacteroidaceae > Prevotella. The sequence goes on along the minus strand of JAFSRY010000031.1, from coordinate 49,252 downwards.
GGACACAAAGGATATTCAGCCACCGCAAAGCTTCGGGGGAGTTATCATTGTATTGTCCAAGCAGTGCCTCATAGATTTTTCCGACAATATCACCAGCCTGCATTGACACCTGCATCTCTTTACTCAGATGCTCGTTCGTAGCATCTACAAGAAACAACAGACGGTAATACTCCTTACCCAAGTTTTCAAGCAATATCTGTTCAGGCTCACCATTGGGTTGCTCCATATCATAGACAAGAAACTCTGAGAAGTTGCAGGTCACAATCCAACGGGGACGCTCAGAGTATTTCAGTTCTATGGTGTAGCGCTTTGCCTGCTGAAAAGGATTTAATATCGAGCCGTCACTCTGAACGATGCCCTTGCGCAAGTCCTTTCCCAATGACTTTTGCTCAATGAGGACTTTAGTAGAAGGGATATGACCGTCGATAAAGTTGGTTTTATCAACTTTCACTTGCTCTTCAAAACGGATGAAGGTACTGGGATTCTCGATGCCAAACACTTCCGTCAAGAGTTCTGTCCAGAAGATTTGAGAATCACCCTTCTCATATCCTCTGCCTTTCCACCGTTGTGCAAAACCAGCAGCGGCAACAGCCATTTGCTTTTCCGTCATCATATTACTTGATTGGGAGTTATTAATGCTGCAAAGATACTCATTTTTATCGATTTTCCTGAGTCAGCAAGGGGAAAATTGTTATTTTCGGTGTTTTTTCTTTCACCGTCTATTGTCATTCCGTTCTATGACAATGGTTTTGAAGTAGTCGCGCAAGATACCTGCATATTGGTTTTGTGAGTCACTGACGAGGATGATGACTTGTCGTCCGTCGGCGAGTCGGGGTCCGAGGCACATGCCTTCGTAGTTGGCGAGTGCGCGTCGGGTGAGGTTCAGGCGTGTCTTCCACTGTGCGACGAGGTGCTTGGTGGCTTCGCTGTCGGGAAAATACTGATAGAGTTTGTTAATGACCCATGCGCCAACCTTCCGTTTGGGCACATAGAACTCGCGCTCTAACACTAATAATGCCCCATCGGACAATGCCAGCAGTTCGCTCACGCCGTGGGCGTAGTTGCGGGCTTTCGATAACCTGCTCTCGCCCGGAAATCTCTGAGCAAGCTCAGATTGTCCTCGCTTACTCGCAGCTTTGCGATGGGCCGCCTTGGGGGTGTCTAAGGGATAGGTATAGGAGTCTATGGGCTGCAACTGTTCGTCGAAGGCTTGCAGGCGGATGGGGGCTGCCTCGTTGCAGGTCCAGAAGCGGTGGGTCTGGGCATTATAGGTGAGCGACTCCAAGCCATAGTTCTTATTCAGGTTCCCATACATCTGAAGGGGTAGACTGCGGCCGGTGGGCTGTCCGTCGAGGGTGTATTCGCTGATGGTGGTGGCTTCGTCGGCAAGGAAGAGGGTCCGGCGGTCGGGCACGAAGGTGATGGCTTCGAGATCATGAGCCCCTGAGCCAGAAGCCGCACCGACAAAACCTTCGCACACAACATCACGGAGCGTTCCCGTAATGCTGTCGATGGAGATATGAAAGAGGAAGAACCCTAACTCAGGAGCTTTGTCGCTGACGATGGCATAGCGGTCGCCGCCTATGGACGTGATGCCGCTATAGTTGCCCGCGGGCACGGTGTGGCGGAATGTTTTCTGCCTGTTTATTTTCGACAGTTGCACAGGCTCCTGTGCTGTCGCCTTAAAGAGAGAAAAGAACAGAAAAAGGAGGAGAAAACCTCCACCGCCCCCACCTAAGGAGGAGAGTTTCTGCCGATTTGCTACCTGTTCATTTCTCATTTCTCATTCCTCATTCCTCATTTCTCATTTCCAATCTCCTCGCATTCTTTCATCCACAACTGGACGGAGGCGTCGCTGGGCATTCGCCAGTCGCCACGCGGCGAGAGGCTGACACTACCCACTTTCGGTCCGTCGGGCAGACAAGAACGTTTGAACTGCTGGGTGAAGAAGCGTCGGCAGAAAGTACGCAGCCAACGGGCTATGGTTGCCGAGTCGTATTTACCTTCAAAGGCATGGAGGGCAAGGAAATGTATCTTCCGTGGGCGGAATCCATAACGCAGAGTGTAGAAGAGGAAGAAGTCGTGGAGCTCGTAGGGACCTACTATGTCTTCGGTCTTTTGGGCTATGAGTCCTTCGTTGTCGGCAGGTGTGAGTTCGGGGCTGATGGGGGTGTCGACGATGTCGAAGAGGAGCGTCTTGGTCGGTTGGTCGCTATTGGTAGTAGCGATATAGCGCACGAGGTGCTGTATGAGAGTCTTGGGCACACTGGCGTTAACGGCATACATCGACATGTGGTCGCCGTTGTATGTGCACCAGCCGAGGGCGAGTTCGGAGAGGTCGCCGGTGCCGATGACAAGACCATTCAGCTGATTGGCTACATCCATCAGAATCTGTGTGCGTTCGCGAGCCTGTGCGTTTTCGTAGGTCACGTCGTGGTTGTTGATGTCGTGACCGATGTCCTCAAAGTGCTGGCGCACGGCTTTTGCAATGCCGATTTCCCGCTGGGTGATGCTGAGTTCGTTCATCAGTGCCAGTGCGTTATGATAGGTGCGGTCGGAGGTGCCGAAGCCTGGCATGGTGATGCCGACGATACCTTTGCGCTCCCAACCTAATTTATCAAATGTACGCACGCACACGAGGAGTGCGAGTGTGGAGTCGAGTCCGCCACTAATGCCCAGGACGACGGTCTTGCAACCGATATGGACGAGGCGTTTTGCGAGTCCTGCCACCTGAATATTGAGAATCTCTTCGCAAGCTGGTTGCATGTTATTGCTCGAAGGGATAAACGGTGTCGGAGAGACGAAGCGGAAGAGGGAAGTCTCACCTCTGTCCAACTCACCTACAGTAACCTCCATCTCCTCTTTTAACCCCTCGCTTCCCGAGGGGCAGAAGTCCGAGTGGAATTGGCCGGGGGTGAGGCTTTGGGCGGATACTTCATTCCGCTGTGCGTTGACGTAGGTGGTGTTTTTTCTCCGTTCGGCATGTAGCATCTCGATGTCGATGTCGGCAATGCGTATTTGGGGTTCAAAGGAGAAGCGCTCTGACTCTGCGAGCAGGCGGCCGTTTTCAAATATGATGGCGTTGCCGCCATAGACGACGTCCTGCGTTGACTCTCCGAAGCCGCTGCTACTGTATATATAGCCGCATATGGTGCGTGCCGATTGGTTGGCCAACAGGGCTTTTAGGTAGGCGTGCTTTCCGGCGAGTTCGTCGCTGGAGGAGAGGTTGAAGATGAGGTCAGCTCCGGCCAATGCCAGATGGTTGCTGGGTGGTACGGGTGCCCACACGTCTTCACAGATCTCGACACCATAGCGGACTCCCGACAACGTTGTGAACAGGGTCGGTCCTGTGTACACGATGCGTGTCACACCGGCATAGGTGATGGGTTCTCCGTCGTTGTAGTCTTGTGCCGAAGCGAACCACCGCTTTTCGTAGAACTCACTGTAGTTGGGCAGATAGCGCTTGGGTACGATACCCAGCAGTTCACCCTGGCTGATGACGACGGCGCAGTTGAGCAGGATCTTTCCAGTGTCGACGGGCACGCCGACGATAACGGCTACTCGTTTCTCTCTTGTGAAAGCCATCAGCTCGGCCACTCCGGCTTCAGCTTCTTCTATGAGTATTTTCTGTGTGAACAAGTCCTGACATGTATAGCCCGTCAGTGTCAGTTCGGGAAACACGATGACTTCGACGCCCTGAGCCTCAGCCTCGAGGATTTGCGTCTTTACCTGTGCTACGTTATAGGCCACATCGGCTACCTTGACAGAAGGTATGGCTGCGGCTACTCTGATAAAACCGTAATTCATATTTGTTTTTTTAATTTAGAGACCTCCCACAACCTCTCCATTGGAGGGGGATACTATTTTACATTCACCTGCGTAGCACCGAAGCCATATTCCTGGAACGATGCATCCTGATAGGTGCAGGGTTTGAAACGATAGCGCAATTCATTGATGAGAGCCGCACGGAGCACGCCCTCTCCCTTACCGTGGATGAAAATGATTTTCTTTCCTTTCTCCTTGATGTGTTCCTGCATGGCCTTCCTGAAGACGTCGAGCTGGTAGTTGAGAATATCGGTATTCGTCATTCCTGCCGTTGTCTCCAGCAGTTCGTGGGCATGGAGGTCAACGACGAGAGCCCCTTCATCTTCTTTCCTCGGACGGATGGTCTGTTGGCGGGGTTTGGTATCGTCGGCGGCCTTCTGATACATCTCTGCCTTCAGCCGCTCTGCATTGACGACCAAGGGCCGCGCGACACGGTCGTTCTCGATGATGGTGTAGAGCAGGGCTTTCTGCTCGAAGAAGTCGTTCTCCTGGAAGGTGTGGAGTTTATAGAACTTCACGGGATCGATGCGGAACTGTGCTTCTACGGCAGGCTTCAGAGCAAAGGGCTTGTCGTGTTTGCAAGCGATGAGCTGAATGGCCACGCGGCCGAGTGTATTAAGGTCTTCGCGTCCGAACTCCTCGATGAACTCCTTGGTGTTGGGCTCGACTTCTCCCCTACTGCGCAGCGTCCATGCGTTGCCTTCCCCACAGAGGTATGTATAGGTGATGTAGTAGTTGCTGTCGTTGACGATGTAGCACTCGAAGCGAGTGTTCGTTATCTCCTTGATGTCAATGGGCACGAAGGCGAGGTAGCAACTGAGCTGGTTGCCGCCTTTGCGTTCTTCGGCAGGGGCCTGGAAGGTAATTTCCTTGTCGATGGGCTCATTATCGGTATCTACGATGGAAGAGGTTTCGGCCATCAGCGACTTGATGCTCCGGCCTTTGTTTTTCTCGCGTTCAGCCTCAGCCTCCTTGCTGGTCAGAACATGCTTAGACTGATAGTCATCACTCTCGACGGGTACGACATCGGTCATCATGGTGGGAATTTCAAAGCCGTCCTCGTCTTCAACGAGAACGATGTTCTTACCTTGGAAGCCAGCCACACGTCCGCCTCCCGTTGTACTCAGAAACCTTACTTTATCTCCTATTTTCAGCATAACAATTAAGGGATTAATAATGAAGAATCGCCATAGCTCAGAAAACGGAAGTCGTGAGCAAGGGCATAGTCATAGATGGTTCGCCAGTCGCCTTTCACAAACGCACTGACGAGCAGGAGCAACGTGCTCTGCGGCTGATGGAAGTTAGTGACGAGGCGACGCACGATTTTATATTCATAACCTGGTGCAATGATGATTTGCGTGCTGGAATGTAACACTTCCAGCTGATGGCGGTCGAGATAGTCGGCCAATGCCTGCAACGATGACTCCACGGAAGGCCACTCACCCAGCGGCGACGGCTCGTAGGGCTCCCACTGACCGACGTGCAGCTGCTCTTCCGATAGCTCGGGCTTCAGCAACACTTTCGCCCCCATATAATAGAGGCTCTCGAGGGTTCGGACGGAGGTCGTTCCCACAGCGATGGCCTTGCAACCGTGACGAAGGAGTTTCTCTATCGTCGAGCGGCGCACGCTGACAAACTCGGTGTGCATCTCATGACCGCCGATGTCCTCGCTCTTGACAGGCTTGAAGGTTCCAGCTCCCACATGGAGCGTGAGCTCTTCGCGGTCGATGCCATGGGCGTCGAGGGCCTGCAGCACTTCCGGTGTGAAGTGCAGGCCTGCCGTCGGAGCTGCCACAGAACCTTTTATCTTCGAATAGACTGTCTGGTAGGTGGTCTTGTCGCTTTCCTCGGTCTTACGGTTAAGGTATGGCGGTATGGGCAGTTCTCCGACGACATCGATGAGTTCTGCCAACGACACGTTGTCGCGATTCCACTCGAAGTCGATGCGGTGGCTGGTGCCATGCATCGGGCCTCGTGTGGCCTTGAGCGAGAGAGGACGTCCGCCGACTTCAATGTCGCGAACGAGCGTGCCTTCTTTCCATTTCTTCAGATTTCCGACGAGACAATACCATGCACACCGACCCCGCGACTGGAACATGAGTTCATAGTCTGTGGGTGCGGCGGGTTCCAAAAGGAAAACCTCTATCAGAGCTCCACTTTCCTTACGGAAATGCAGACGTGCCTGGATGACCTTCGTGTTGTTAAACACCATCAGGGCACCAGCTGGCAGGTGGTCGGGCAGGTGCTTGAAAACATCCTCGCTGACCACACCTTTATTATATATAAGGAGCTTGCTCTCGTCGCGACGTGCCAAGGGAAACTTTGCGATGCGCTCGTCGGGCAATGAATAGTTATAGTCGGAAATCTTTATCTGCTTAGGGTCTATCATATTTCTTCAACGTTCTTTGTTTCTATCCAACCGGCACGTCCATCGGCGAGTTCTACGCCCAGCCAGCCTTGCATGGCACGGTCGGTAATCTCGACCCGTGTGCCCTCGTGAACGGTCACCACATCAGTGCCTTGTGCCGAAGGTGCTTGCTTGATGGCGGCCTGCTCTGCGGTGACGATAGCTCCCTTGTGGTTTTCAAACTGTAGTTTCTGTTGCCATGCAAAGAAGTTGCCGAAGACGAAGAGTACGAAGAACAGGCACGCTCCGTAGAAGCCGACCTTGCGAAGCAGAAGGCTGGGTACGAACAGATAGACCAGCAACAGGGCCAATGCCAACACGATAGAAACCAGGGCGAGCCATGCCCATGCGTCGACACTCATCAGGTTCACCAACGAACGATACCAAGTGACGAAGAACATTTCGCTCTGAGGCGTTATCTTGTCGATGGTACGCGAACGGGCAAAGTCAAGGTTGAAACGGATGTCTCTGTCGCCCGGTGCCAACTGTAGTGCTCGCTCATAGGCAAGGATGGCCTGTGTGATATTGTTCGTCCGGTAGTAGGCATTGCCGAGATTATAATACAGGTCGGACGACACTCCCTCCTTCAGAAGGGCCTCATACTGTGCGATAGCCTCCTGATAGTTGCCGTTGTCATAAGAGGCGTCGGCGACGGGCTTCGTCACCGTCAGCGAGTCGGTCTGTGCCAGCGACAGCTGAGTAACGTTGAGCACAAATAATAGCAAGGGGAGAATCAGCAGGAAGTTTCGGCCAGCTGCGGAGTTAGCTTCGCCACTGCCGTTTCCCTGCTTACGGCTTTGCTTTCGTCGTTTCATAGCGTTTTCAATATTCATGATGGCGGTCATCGCCGACTCGAAAGTCTTACTCATATTACCCGCAGCATCGCCCGGTGCATAGCGTTCGAACTCACATTCGTCGAGAGCGGAGAGGAAGGTGGCCACGGTATCTGCATCAACCTCGTGGGCTTTCAGGTTGTCTTCGATGTTCTCGCGCGATAGTTTCTCAACAGACATATTGAGTTTGTCGCCGACATATCCCCAAAGGGCACGCAGCACTTCGTCGTAGAACTCGCTGCCCTTGCCTTGTGCCATCAGCTGGTGGGCCTTCTTGAGTCGTTTCGTTGCGACCTTGTTGGCGTGTTTACCGCGCATCTTGACGATGTCGGCATTGTCGAGGGCCCGTTTTCGGAAAATGATGAGCAGAGCCACGAAGGCCACAAAGGGCACGAGCATCGACAGTAGGTAGCCGGTAGAACCGAAGAAGAAAGAACCGACGCCGTGTTGACGGGTCCGACCGTACTTCATGCCGTGGATATCGGTATCGGCAGCCTGTGTGAAGCTGGAGACGGTTGTCTGCTGACCATTGCCTTTCGCCACGATGATGTCGAAGGCCTCTGTCGAAAGTGTCTTATAACTCTTTGCGGCGGTGTCGAAATAAATAAATTCTATGGCGGGTATGGTGTACTTTCCTGCGTTGCGCGGAACAGCGAGGAACTCATATACCATGCTGCCTTCCAATCCGTTGGCGGTGAGCTGGGTGTGATCGGTGACCTTGGCGTCGTACTTGTCGAAATCTTTGGGAAATTCGACGACGGGTTCGCGCAGCAGCTTCAGGTTGCCCGTACCGCTCACGGTCACCGTCAGCGTCAGCGGGTCGCCGGCTTTCAGCTGGTCGTGGTTGAGTTCAGCCTCGACGTTCATCCTGCCGACGCCACCCGAGAAGCCAGCGGGCCGCTCAGGAAGCGGGTCGACCTGTACTTTCAGTCCCGGTGCTTTGATTTCTCGTTTCACCTCTACATAGCCGCTGCCGCCATTGAAGAAGGCCTCAAAGGGGTCGATGTTGCGGTTGACCTGAACGACGATTCCCTTGAAAGTGATGCTGGGAATATCGAGCAGTCCCGTCATCTGTGGGAACATCACATACTGGCTCCACGTCACGCAACGGTAGTTACGTCCGTTTTTCTGTTCGATGTGGAAACTCTTCTGTTGCGGCAGCTTGACCTCCTGCGTATGGAAGCCCGTCAGGTCAGGCATTTTTCCCTCGAGCTGTGTCAGTTCGAGTAGCGTATATACCTTATAGGTCAGGAGAATGGGTTCCTGCTCGTAGACACGCTTCTTGTTGGCACTGACCTCGATAAACAGGTCCTTGCCTGAAATCTGCGAACCGGCATCCCTCACCTGTCCGCCCTGGTCTTCCTCGTGCATCCTCGGCGACTGGCTGCCGCCCTGTGGTGCCGAACCAGTGATGGCGATGGTAACTGGCTTCGACTGGATTCCTTTTCCACCTGCCGTAGCCTGCGCTGCGGGCAACGTGTAGGTACCGTTCTTGGCGGCATAGAGGACATAAGTGTAGGTGACGGTCGACGAACTGGTCGTATGGCCATTTATCATTTGTATGCTTGTACTCCTCGACGTGCTTGGCCCCGCTATGACTTCATAGCCTTCGCACGTCTGAAGGTTTGAGCGGAAGTCGGAAATATCCTGGGTGTCCACTTTGTACTGCACACGGAAATTCTCACCTGCCGACACCTGCGAGGGTGCCGATACTGTGATGCTCTGGGCATGGGCTCCCATGGCCGAAAGCATCATCAGAAGGAAGTATATGTATCTTTTCATTACCATTGTTTCTGCAGGTTGCGCGAGCGAGGCTGCTGTTTCTTCATGCGTTCCTGCGTCTGCTTTTCCTGTTGCAGGGCGGCATTGAGCAACTGCTCGGCGTTCTCCTGACTCATTTTGTCTTTAGGCTGCGGCTGCTGATTGTCTTGCGACTGATCCTCCTGCTGCTGATTTTCTTGCTTCTGGTCGTTTCCCTGCTGGTCTTTGTTGTCTTGGTTCTGCGGTTGTTGCTGCGGTGGCTGCTGTTTCCGCTGATACTGGCAGAGGGCGAGGTTGTAACGTGTCTCGTTGTCGTCGGGGTTGTTGCGCAACGACTCTTTATAGGCTTCGATGGCCTTGTCGAAGAGCTGATGGCGCTGACAAATCCATCCCATGTTATGGAAGGCCTTCGCCCGGCGCAGCTTGTTCTGCTCTATCTTTCCAGCCTGGTCGAACTGCACCATCGCTGCCGAGTCCTGCTGTTGGGCCATCAGGGCACAGCCGAGGTTGTAGAGAGCCTGTGGGTTGGAAGGGTTCTTGGTGAGGGCTTTCCGATATTCAGCCTCTGCCTTGTCGAAGGCCTGTGCCTTGAAGAAACGGTTGCCCGTGCGCACATACTGTCGGTCGAGCTGTGCATTGGCGACTAAAGGCATCAATCCGAGGATGCCTATGAGGAGGAAGCGACCTTTAAAGAGCTTCATATTCTTGAACATCGGATTTTTGATTTCGAGGATAAGGATTTCGATGAGCAACAGGAGTAGTGCCAGGATGCCGAAGGCCTGAAACTGCTCGTCGTATTCGCTGTATACGACGCTTTCCGTTTCTCCGTGCTGTAGTTTGTCGAGTTCGTGGTCAAGGCGCTTTTGTGCGTCGGAGTTGTTGTCGACATGGATATAGGTGCCCTTTCCGGCGCGCGCCACCTCTTGACACATCTGCTCGTTGAGGGCGGTGATGACGGTCTCACCCGTGTTGTCGGTCATGTAGACGCCCCCTTCCATCGGGATGGGAGCTCCCCGGGCGGAGCCTACTCCAAGGATGAAGACGTTGATGCCTTTCTTGTGGGCATCCTCGGCAGCCTCTACCCCACCGCCCTCATGGTCTTCGCCATCGGTGATGAGGATGATGGCCTTTCCAATGTTGCGGTCTTGTGTGAAACTGTTCATGCTCAGCCGGATGGCCTGGGCGATGTCAGTACCCTGTGTGGCGATAAGCGAGGGGCTGATGCTTTGCAGGAACATCTTGGCCGACACATAGTCGCTGGTGATGGGCAGCTGGACGAAGGCATCGCCGGCAAAGACGACGAGACCAATCTTGTCGTTGGTGAAATGGTCGACGAGGTTCTCGACGAGGAGCTTACTCTTCTGCAGTCGTGTGGGCGTGACGTCCTCGCAGAGCATCGAGTTGGAAATGTCGAGGGCGATGATGGTTTCAATGCCCTGTCGTTTCTCCCTCGATATTTTCGTTCCCATCTGCGGGCGGGCCACCATGATGATGAGCAGTGCTAATGCTGCGAGCATCAGCGCCAGCTTCACCGCAGGCCGCCATCGCGACACGTCGGGCATCAACGCCCTGAGCAGTTCAGGGTCGCCGAACTTACGGAGTTTCTTCTTGCGCTGGCTGTATAGCCATATACTCACCACCAGTAAAAGCGGAATGAGCAGCAAGAGCCATAGATAGATGGGGCTTTCAAATCGGAACATACTTATGGAATCCTCCTTAACACAATGGTTCTAAAAATGATTTCAAGCAGGAGCAACAGCACGGCAGCCAGGGCGAAGGGCTGATAGGCTTCGTAGCGTCTTGAGAAGGTCTTCACGTTCATCTTCGACTTCTCCAGCTTGTCGATGTCGTCATAGATTTGCCGGAGCTCGCGATTGTTGGTGGCCCGATAGAAGTGTCCGTCGGTGGTGGCGGCAATCTGCGAGAGCGTCTTCGTGTCAATCTCGACGGGGATGTTGACATACTGCACGCCGCCTGCGACCTGCATCGGATAGCGTGCCACCTTGTTCGTGCCGACACCGATGGTGTAGACGCGGATGCCGAGGCTGCGGGCAATCTCGGCACTGGTCATCGGCGAGAGGTCACCCATGTTGTTCGAGCCGTCGGTGAGCAGGATGACGACTTTCGACTTTGCCTTCGACTCTTTCAGCCGCGACACAGCATTGGCGAGACCCATGCCGATGGCAGTACCGTCGGAGATGAGCCCCCGTGCGGCAATATCCGTGCGTACAGACTGCAGGAGGTTGAGCAGACTGGTATGGTCGAGGGTCATCGGACACTGCGTGAAGGCTTCACCGGCAAAGATGGACAGCCCGATGTTGTCGTCGGGACGGCCCGATATGAATTCCGTAGCCACTTCCTTGGCGGCCTCGATGCGGTTGGGTTTGAGGTCTTCGGCCAGCATCGATGTCGAGACGTCCATGGCAAGCATGATGTCGATGCCCTCGGTGGTGCGGTTGTCCCACGACCGGCTTGTTTGCGGGCGGGCCAACACGCAGACCAACGCCGTGAAGGCAAGACATCGCAGCACCATCGGCAGGTGGACCAGGCGCATACGCCAGCTGACGGGTGCCCGCTGGTAGGCATAGGTATCGCTCATCTGCAGGGTTGGCTCGGCGTGCTTGCGATAGAGGAAGTACCACAGCACATAGGGCACCAGCAGCAAGAGCAACAGAAAATATTCATTATTTACAAATTCCATCACATTTATCATTTTTGGTGGTTTGGCAGATTGGTGGTATGGTAGATTAGGAATCTATCCATGTCTGGCAACTATCTTTCCCAAACTACTATACGACCCAACGACTAAACGACCAGGTTCCTAACTCCACAGCATGACCAGTTGGAAGAGCACATAGCCCAGAATGGCAAGGACTCCGACTCCTATCAGACCGAGCATTACTATGATGAGGCGTCGGTTCTGACGGGTCTTGACATCGCTCTCCGAAAGGGTCGGCACGATGCGTTCCTCGGTAGGCATTCCCTCGAGCTTGGTCTGGTCGATGAACTGTACGGCATTGACCAGGTTGAGGTCGTTCTCGTTGATGAGTGTCGAGTATTTGGCAAACTTCACCAGGTCGGCTGTTTCGAAGAGTTCCTTCAGTTCGGCTATCATCGTCTGGTCGCCAGAGGCTTGCAGGTGATAGATAATCTCTGACGTCGTCATTTCCATCGCCGAGAAGCCGAAGCGTTCCTCGATATAGCGGCGCAGGGTGTCGGTGAGCCGCGTATAGTAGGCTTTTTGGTCTTCTGATGTCGACATCTTTTCCTCTTTCAGTTTGTCAATTTCCTTCAGGGCACGCTGATGAGGCAACACCTTTTTAATAATACGTATGCGCGTGATGACAGGTTTGTTTTCTTTCAGTCGTACCGAAAGATATACGCCTACGACACAGAGCAGCAGCATCAGCACGCTCAACCAGAACAGACCGCTCCACTCGCTCCAGAGGAAGGGATTGTTCTGCACGGGTTTCGGTGGGAAGAACTGGTCGAGGTGAAGGGTGTCGACATCGAGCGTCATCACCTTCAGGGCTATGGTCTTCGATGTCAGCGTATCGCCGTCGATGACTACGCCGATGGGCGGGATGGCAAACAGAGAGTCTTCGAAGGCCGTCAGTGTCAACCGCTTCGACAACTTCATCTGGCTGTTGTCGAGGTGAGCCGTATCAGTCGATGATACCTCGAGGATTTCCACCTCGGGTATGAGGTAGTGCCGCGGTTGGAAGTCTGGAATGACGACTTCCGCTCCTTCCCGGGCCGTCACCCCCAGCTTCAGGTGGGTCTGCTGCCCGATGAAGATGACCACCGAGTCGAGTTCGGCCGTCACGTTGGCTTGTTGGGCCGAGACAGCGAGCGCCAGTTGCAAAGTCAGTATTATTGTGATTATTCGTTTCATCGTTTTTTAAACAGTATCATCATCGCCTTCACATAGTCCTCGTCGGTGGCAATGCTGGTCCAGTCGACATTGCTCTTGCTGAAAGTCTCACGCAGCTGGGCCTGCCTGTCGGAGAAATACTTCGCATGGGCCTGCCGCAACCGTCTCGAACTGGTATCAATGAGCATTTCGTGGCCAGTCTCGGCATCGCGAACCTTCATCAGTCCCACGTCGGGCAGCGTCTGGGCACGGCGGTCATAGACCTGAATGGCCATCAGGTCGTGCTTGCGGCCAGCCATCTGCACCTCCTTCTCGAAGTCTTTACGATCGTAGAAGTCGCTCAGCATGAAGGCGGTGCAACGGCGTTTCATCACTCGGGTCAGGTACTCCAATGCCATGCCCACGTCAGTCCGCCGGCTGTCGGCCTTGAAGTCGAGCATCTCCCGGATGATATAGAGGATGTGTCGTCGGCCTTTCTTAGGTGGGATATACTTTTCGATGTGGTCGGAAAAGAAGACGACGCCGATCTTGTCGTTGTTCTGTATGGCCGAGAAGGCGATGGTGGCGGCAATCTCTGTCGCCATGTCGCGCTTCATCTGCCGCTGCGTGCCGAAGTCAAGCGAGCCGCTGACGTCGATGAGGAGCATCACCGTCAGTTCGCGCTCCTCTTCAAACACCTTCACGAAGGGCCGGTGGAAGCGGGCCGTGACATTCCAGTCGATATCACGCACGTCGTCGCCGAACTGATACTCGCGCACCTCGGAGAAGGCCATACCCCTGCCCTTGAAGGCCGAATGGTACTGACCGGCGAAGATGTTCTGGCTCAGCCCGCGCGTCTTGATTTCGATGCGTCTTACTTTCTTCAGTAGTTCTGATGTCTCCACTGCAATCTGTTTTGAATAGTCTTTTTATTTGACGATTGCACCCCACCCCCACTCCCTTTAGGAGGGGGTTAGAGGCCTTTTTTACGGCACTTCGACCTTGTTGATGATCTTCGAAACAATTTCCTCGCTCGTGACGTTTGATGCTTCAGCCTCATAGGACAGGCCGATGCGGTGACGCAATACATCATGGGCAACGGCTCTGACGTCCTCCGGAACGACATAGCCACGGCGCTTCACGAAGGCATAGGCACGGGCAGCCTTTGCAAGGTTGATGCTGGCACGGGGCGAGCCACCGAATGTCATCATATCCTTCAGCTCACTCAGGCCGTAGCGGTCGGGATAGCGGGTAGCAAAGACAATGTCGGCAATATACTGCTCAATCTTTTCGTCGATATACACCTGGCGCACGACGTCGCGGGCCTTCATGATGTCGTCGGCCGTCGTCACGGGACGCACCTCGGGCAGTGCGGCGGCGAGGTTCTCGCGGATGATTTTCTTCTCTTCGTCGAGCGTCGGATAGTCGATGACGACTTTCAGCATGAAACGGTCTACTTGTGCCTCAGGCAATTCGTAGGTACCCTCTTGCTCGATGGGGTTCTGGGTGGCCATCACAAGGAAAGGCTTCGGCAGCGCAAACGTCTGCTCGCCAATCGTCACCTGGTGTTCCTGCATAGCTTCGAGCAATGCACTCTGCACCTTTGCCGGAGCACGGTTGATTTCGTCGGCGAGGACGAAGTTGGCAAACACCGGGCCTTTCTTCACCTGGAAACGTTCGTCTTTCTGCGAATACACCATCGTACCCACCACGTCGGCTGGCAACAGGTCGGGGGTGAACTGTATGCGCTGGAAGTCGGCGTCGATGAGCTGCGCCAAAGTCTTGATGGCCAATGTCTTGGCCAGTCCGGGCACACCCTCAAGGAGGATATGTCCGTCACTCAACAGCGAGATAAGGAGTGCATCCACCAGATGTTTCTGTCCGACAATGACACGGTCCATGCCCGTCGTCAGGTTCGTCACGAATGCACTTTGTTGTTCAATCCGCATATTCAGTTCGCGGATATCAATAGCTTCTGCCATAATACTATTTATTTATTGTCGTTTTACAATTTCGATGCAAAATTACAACAATAAAAAGACTGACGCAACATTCCGGCAACTAAATAATATTAAAAAAAGGGTAAAAAGGTAAAAAGACCACGCAGTCTTCTGACGATGCAGCGCATCGGGAATGTTGCAGGGGGTGGGAACTACTGAGCGGCCTGTGGCTTCGCCACTCACAAATATGTAAAAACTTTTGCTCATTTTTAACACTTCGGAAATACAAGAAAGAGAAAACGCAAACAGAAAAACCGACCAACCAAACTGAGAAAACGACTACTCCTCCATCTCGAAACAGCCCATCGGAAGGGTCGAAACTGGCAAAATATGATCCCGATTGTACCTTTCGACACCAACGAAAGGCATCTTCGGCAAGGTAAAATAGCCTATTTCATACAGTAAAATAGCCTATTTTGGTCAGTAAAATAGGCTATTTTACAAAACCGCTATTGGTCATCGCCCCACAGAAATCAGGTCATCGTGAGTACCTCTATTCATAACTCATTTATTCACATGTACTTACAATACAAAACGCAAAAATCTTCATTTCGAGCCGATTTTCGTGCCAAAAATCATCCAACAGCATATTTTCTCCGGATTATCAGCCATTTCGTAAAGTTTTATCTGAAAATTTAACATTTCACGCCATACTTTTTGCGACACATAAAGACCATTATGAGGGGCCGGCAAAACCTAAAAAAACATAAACAAGTTTCAGTTTTCTTTGTTTTGCGCTCACTTATTCGTAACTTTGTAAGCTAAATTCAAAACAAGGAGAATGAAGACACGCTATATCTTATCGTTGCTGTTGGCTCTGACGAGCCTCGGCACATGGGCTGACGGCGGGAAGCCGACGATTAGCCCTACGGGCACATTCCACCTGAAGGATGGCGACCAGACGGCAACAACCTATTCGGGACCGGCACCGCTGGAAGCCCATTTCGCCGCCAACCCCGCTAATATAGGCGACTACAATCCCTACTACGAATGGCGGTTCACGCTTGAAGGCGAAGACGAGCCTTACCTCGTGCGCTACGAGGAGGAGACTGACTACACTTTCACGAAGGCAGGCTCGCACCGCATCGTGTGCTACGCACAGTTCACGCTGGCAGGCGACACCATCAGCTTCACCCAGGAATACTGGGCTGAAAACACACCGCTGACGGTGACCATCTCGGAGAGCAAGTTGGAGTTCCCCAATGCCTTCTCACCCAACAATGACGGCATCAACGATGTCTTCAAGGCGAAGGACGGTTGGCAGTCGCTGGTGGAATTTCATGCCTATATATATAATAGGTGGGGACAGCTGCTCTACGACTGGACCGATCCGGCTGGCGGATGGGACGGCACTTACGGCGGCCGCGACGTCAAGCAGGGAGTTTACTTCCTCTTTGTGAAGGCCAAGGGTGCCGACGGACTGAAGTATAACATCAGGAAGGATGTCAACCTGCTGAGAGGATATAATGAGGAAAGGAGTAGTAATTAGGAGTAAAAGTATCGTCCTAAAGTCAACATTCAACAAATAATGCAACGAGAAGACGAACGCATCGAGGTTATCGGCGCCCGCGTTCATAACCTGAAAAACATCAACGTGACCATACCGCGCAACTCGCTGACCGTCATCACCGGACTGTCGGGGTCGGGAAAGTCGTCGCTGGCCTTCGACACCATCTACGCAGAAGGGCAGCGCAGGTATATTGAGACGTTCTCGGCCTACGCTCGCAACTTCCTCGGCGGCATGGAGCGTCCCGACGTGGACAAGATTACGGGACTGTCGCCCGTCATCAGCATCGAACAGAAGACGACGAACAAGAACCCGCGCTCCACCGTCGGCACCACTACCGAGATTTATGACTACCTGCGTCTGCTCTATGCCCGCACCTCTACCGCCTACAGCTATATGACGGGGGAGCGTATGGTAAAATACACCGAGGAACAGGTGCTCGGGAAGATTGCCTCCGACTATGCCGGCAGGCGCATCGCCATCCTCGCCCCCCTCGTGCGGCAGCGCAAGGGCCACTACCGCGAGCTCTTTGAGTCGATGCGGCGCAAAGGCTACCTGTATATGCGCGTAGACGGTGAGATTATGGAAATCACCCGCGGCATGAAGGTGGACCGCTACAGAAACCACAACATCGAGGTGCTCATCGACAAGATGAAAGCCTCGGCAGAGGGTGCCGACGAACGGCTCCGCAAAACTGTAGAGACCGCCATGAAGCAGGGCGACGGACAGCTGATGATCATGGACTATGACACGGGCAGCGTGCGCAACTTCTCAAAACGACTCATGGACCCCGTCACAGGCATGTCATACGGCGAGGCGGCTCCCAACATCTTCTCATTCAACTCACCCGAAGGTGCCTGCCCTCACTGCAAGGGCCTCGGCTTCGTCAACGAGATTGACCTGAAGAAAGTCATTCCTGACGACTCGCTCAGCATTCGCGAGGGTGCCATCGTGCCGCTGGGAAAATATAAGAACCAGATGGTCTTCTGGCAGATTGACGCCATCCTGCAGAAGTACGACTGCGACCTGTCGACGCCCTTCCGCAACATTCCCGAGGAAGCCGTTCAGGAAGTGCTCTACGGCTCACTGGAGAACGTGCGCATTGCCAAGGACCTCGTCCACACGTCGTCGGACTACTTCACCACCTTCGACGGCATTGTCAAATACCTGAGGCAGGTGATGGAAAACGATGACTCTGCCAGCGGACAGAAGTGGGCTGACCAGTTCCTCGCCGTATGCCAGTGTCCCGAGTGCCACGGGCAGCGACTGAAACGCGAGTCACTCTCCTACCGCATCTGGGACAAGAACATCGCCGAGGTCGCCGCACTCGATATGCTCGACCTGAAAGAATGGCTCGACCATGTGGAGGAACACCTCGACACAATGAACCGAAAGATTGCCGCCGAAATCGTCAAAGAGCTGCGGACCAGAGTCGACTTCCTGCTCGAAGTAGGTCTCGACTACCTCTCGCTCGACCGGCCGTCGGCAAGCCTCTCAGGCGGAGAAAGCCAGCGCATCAGACTCGCCACACAAATTGGGTCGCAACTCGTCAACGTGCTATATATCCTCGATGAACCCTCCATCGGACTCCACCAGCGCGACAACCAACGACTCATCAACTCACTCAAGGAGTTGCGCGACCTCGGCAACACCGTCATCGTCGTCGAACACGACCGCGACATGATGCTCGCCGCCGACTATATCGTCGACATTGGACCACGCGCAGGAAGGAAAGGAGGGGAAGTGGTCTTCCAGGGAACACCCGCCGAACTGCTCAATGCCGACACCCTGACGGCAAGATACCTCAAGAACGAAGAAGAACCAGACTGCAAGCCAGAAGGCAATGCCCCGGCACTCAGCCCACAGCCCTCATTGAAATTACATGGCTGCCGAGGCAACAACCTCAAGAACGTCGACGTGGAGTTCCCACTCGGTAAACTCATCGTCGTCACCGGCGTCTCAGGATCGGGAAAGTCAACGCTCATCAACGAAACCTTGCAACCTATCCTCGCTCGACACTTCTACCGTTCGCTGAAACGACCCATGGACTACGACAGCATCGAGGGCATAGAACTCATCGACAAAGTGGTCGACGTAGACCAAAGTCCCATCGGACGCACGCCACGCTCAAACCCTGCCACCTACACCGGTGTCTTCGCCGACATACGCTCGCTCTTCGTCAACCTGCCCGAAGCAAAAATCAGAGGATACAAACCCGGACGCTTCTCGTTCAACGTCAAAGGCGGACGATGCGAGACATGCAGCGGCAACGGATATAAAACCATCGAGATGAACTTCCTGCCCGACGTGATGGTGCCATGCGAAGTGTGCCACGGGAAACGTTACAACCGCGAAACACTGGAAGTCAGATATAAAGGTAAGTCCATCGCCGACGTACTCGACATGACCATCAACCAGGCTGTAGAATTCTTTGAAGCAGTACCAAGCATCCTACAGAAAATCAAGACGTTACAAGACGTAGGACTGGGGTACATCAAACTCGGACAGTCCTCAACTACCCTCTCCGGCGGTGAGAGCCAACGCGTAAAACTTGCCACCGAACTGTCGAAGCGAGACACCGGACGAACCCTCTACATCCTCGACGAACCCACCACAGGACTCCACTTTGAGGACATACGCATACTCATGGGCGTGCTGCGACGACTCGTCGACCGAGGCAACACCGTCATCGTCATCGAACACAACCTCGACGTCATCCGACAAGCCGACCACATCATCGACATCGGACCAGAGGGAGGACGAAACGGAGGACACATCCTCACCACTGGAACACCTCAGCAAGTGGCACAGTCAACACTCGGCTACACACCACGATTCATAAAAGAAGAACTGGAAAGAACAAGTAGACAAGTAAACAAGTAGACAAGTTGTTTGCACAACTGTCTAATCGTCAACTAAAAAGAAACGCCAATGAACATAAAATACCTGCTGACAGGACTACTCTTTTCCATCGTAACAACACTCACTGCTCAAACAAATTCACAGCAAGCACGAGAAATCTTCAACCACACCTACCAGATGGTATTCGGCACACAGGGATGCCAGCTGCACTACGATGTCGACATCCTGCGTCTATACCATACCAACGGCACCATCTGGATGAAAGGCAAAAAGCAACGTTTCTTCGAGACACGCTATCGCTCATGGTCTGACGGCAAGGACTACTACCTCATCGACACCAAGAAGAATACGCTCGACATCTTCAAGGCCGACGATCCCAACAAAGATAAATACGCCAGCAAGTTCAAGTTCAAACCCGACGACTACAACTATGCCTGCGAGGAAACAGCCGATGGCTATGTCATCTCACTGAAGCCGAAACCAGGCATCAAGGGATTCAAGGAGGCACGCGCCGTCATCGACAAGCAGACACGCGCACCCAAGAGCGTACGTATAAAAGTAGCCTTCCTCTGGGCACGCATCAACATCAGCAATTTTAAAAGCGGAGGCATCAGCGACGCCATCTTCAACTTCCCCGCAACAAAATATAAAGACTATTCCACCACCGACCATCGATAACAAGAACTGCCTCTTTCACGAACACCAATTAAAGAAAACAGCAATTTCGTGTCATTCGGGAAAGTCGTGGTCCTCCGTAGTCCTCAGCGGTTATTCGTGAAATGCGTGGCACATGGCTATTCAGCAAAATCCGTAGTCGCCAGAGAGATGCAAACTACGAAACTATTAAATAATATTAAGTTTACGCGCACGTGTGAAGTCTTTCGATGAATTCTTTGTACCTTTGCACAAAGAATATTTAATCGAAAGACTCCATAGACGAATGAAAAAGTACCGTATCGTTGACAATGCACTCGGATGGGCAGCCTTCCTCATCGCTGCCGTAGTGTATTGCCTCACTATCGAACCGACGGCATCCTTCTGGGACTGCCCGGAATTTATCTCAACAGGTTACAAACTGGAAGTCGGCCACCCACCGGGCGCACCCTTCTTCATGCTCACCGCCAACCTCTTCACACAACTCGTCAGCGACCCGTCGATGGTGGCACGAATGGTGAACACCATGAGCGCACTGCTCTCAGCAGCCACCATCATGTTTCTCTTCTGGACCATCACGCACCTCGTGAGAAAACTCATCCTCAAGGACTGGAGCGAGCTGACAACGGCAAAACTCATCGGCATTGAGGCATCCGGACTGGTGGGCGCACTCATATACACCTTCAGCGACACCTTCTGGTTCTCAGCCGTCGAAGGCGAAGTCTACGCCTACTCATCAGCCTTCACAGCCGTCGTCTTCTGGCTCATACTGAAATGGGAAGACCATGCCGACGAACCTCATGCCGACCGATGGCTGGTACTGATTTTCTACATGATCGGTCTCTCCATCGGCGTCCACCTGCTCAACCTGCTGTGCATTCCCGCCATCGTGCTGGTTTACGTCTACAAACGCTACCCCAACATCGAAGTAAAGGGATCACTCGTCGCACTCGTTGTCTCGGCAGTGCTCGTCGCCGCCGTACTCTATGGCGTCGTGCCCGGCATCATCACCGTTGGAGGTTGGTTCGAACTGCTCTTCGTCAATGTCCTCGGATGCCCATTCAATACTGGCGAAATCATTTACATTTTCCTCCTCGTGGGCGTTGTCATCTGGGCCATTTGGGAAACCTATCAGGAAGGTCACGAGATGCGCGAGAACATCGCCTTCCTCCTGGCCGTGGCCATGCTCGGCATACCCTTCTACGGTTATGGATGGACGGCAGTTGCCATCGGCATCGTCGTACTCGCTCTGCTCTGGCTCGCACTGAACTACAAGAAAGTCGTCAACACAAAGAAAGTCGCCGTCGTCACCTCACGACTCAAGAACACCATGCTCCTCTGCATGTTGATGTTGATGATTGGCTATTCATCGTATGCGCTCATCGTCATCCGGTCGGCTGCCAACCCGCCTATGGACCAGAACTCACCTGAAGACATCTTCACCCTGGGCAACTACCTGAGCCGCGACCAATACGGCGACCGCCCACTCTTCTACGGCCCTGCCTACACCTCGCAGGTCGCATTCGACGTCGAGGGCAACATGTGCATTCCCAAACGGGTCGACAAGGCCCCCATCTACAGCCGCGTGGAAAAAGCAACCCCCAACGAACCCGACAGATACTTCGTGGTCAGCCATAAGGCAAAATACATCTATGCACAGAACATGCTCTTCCCGCGTATGCACAGTTCCGCACAGGAACATGTCCAGGCATACGAAGACTGGATGGGCGGCGTGAAAGGCTATAATGTGCCCTACGACCGTTGCGGCGAAGACGTCATGGTGAAGATGCCGTCGCAGTGGGAAAACATGAAGTTCTTCCTCTCCTATCAGTGCAACTGGATGTACTGGCGCTACTTCATGTGGAACTTTGCCGGCCGCCAGAACGACCTGCAAGGACATGGCTCTGTCGACAAAGGCAACTGGCTGACAGGCATCAAATGGTTCGACAACTATGTGCTCGGACTCGGCAACCCCGACCAGTGGCCCGACGAAATGAAAAACAACAAGGGATACAACACGTTCTACTGTCTGCCCCTGCTGCTCGGACTCATCGGACTCTTCTGGCAAGCCTATCGCGGCAAGCGGGGCATACGACAGTTCTGGGTAGTATTCTTCCTCTTCTTCATGACCGGACTGGCCATCGTGTTCTACCTGAACCAGACACCTCTACAGCCGCGCGAACGTGACTATGCCTATGCCGGTTCGTTCTATGCCTTCGCCATCTGGTGCGGCATCGGAGTCGCTGCCATCATCGACCTGCTGAAGAAACACCTCAAACTCAACGAGACCGCCATCGCCTGTGCCGTTGCCATACTAACCCTGCTCGTTCCCATACAGATGGCATCACAGAACTGGGACGACCACGACCGGTCGGGACGCTACACATGCCGCGACTACGGAGAGAACTACCTGATGACACTGCCCGACGAAGGCAACCCTATCATCTTCACCAATGGCGACAACGACACCTTCCCACTATGGTATAACCAGGATGTCGAGGGTGTACGCACTGATGCACGCGTCTGCAACCTCTCGTATTTGCAGACCGACTGGTACATCGACCAGATGGTACGTCCTGCCTACGACTCACCGGCACTGCCCATCACATGGCCACGCATCGACTACTGCATAGGTACCAACGAAGCCATCAGCATAGACCCCAGTGCAAAGGCTGTCGTAAAGAAATATTTCGAACAGAACCCCGAGGCTGCCAAAGCACGCTTCGGCGAAGAACCGTTCGAAGTAAAGAACATCATGAAATACTGGGTGCGCAACAAAGACGAAGAACTGCATATCATCCCCACCGACACACTCTATGTCACCATTGACAAGGATGCCGTCAAAAAGAGCGGAATGCTGATGGCTGCTGACTCCATCCCCGACCGCATGGCCATCTCGCTCAAAGGAAAGCGCACACTCTACAAAGGCGAACTGATGATGCTCGAGATGATTGCCAACGCCAACTGGACACGCCCCATCTATGTCGCCAACTCCGTAGGTCCGTCTAACTATTTGAACCTTGGAGAGAACTTCGTACAGGAGGGATTGGCAAGCCGCATCACACCATTCTCCACCTACTACACCAACGACAAAGGCGACCTCGTTCCTGTAAAAGGTGTCAAGAACTTCGACACAGAGAAAGTCTACGATAACGTCATGCACCGCTTCAAGTGGGGTGGCATGGAGAAGCACGGCCTTTATGTCGACGAGACCGTAATGAGGATGTGTATCTCGCATCGCCGCCTGATGGCACAGCTCGCACTCACGCTCATCCAGGAAGGCGACACCGTGCGCGCTAAGGAAGTACTCGATAAATGTGCAGAAGTCCTGCCTGTCGAAAACGTCCCGATGGATTACATCTCCGGTGGAAACGACTTGGCTCGCGCCTACATCCAGTTGGGTGACAACGCAAAAGCAGAGGAAATTGCCAATGCCATCTGGGAGCGTTCGCGCCAGTACCTCGAGTTCTATCTCACACTCGACGGAGGCAAATTCTATGGTTGCATCCTCGATTGCCAGCGTCACTTCATCTTCATGCAGACAATCTGCGAGACAGTCCGAAAGGCTAATCCCGAAAAAGCTGAACAGCGACTCGACGAACTCGACGTTCTCTATTCACGCTATATCAAAAAAGGCGGACAACCGCTGTATTAAATGAGAAATGAGTAATTATGACAACACCTGCCGGTCCCAGCTCTGTCATCAATCATGGACGCTAACCGCAAAGGGCATCATAATTACTCATTACTAATTACTCATTAAGAATAATGTTCATCGAACAACCGGCAAAGTGGTTAAGGTGGCTCTATCCCCATGCGACATGGCGGATGAACCCAATGGAAAAGGCGGTCTACCTGACATTCGACGACGGCCCCATCCCCGAGGCAACACCCTTCATCCTTGACACCTTGGCACGTTTCAATGCAAAGGCAACCTTCTTCATGGTCGGACAGAACATAACACGCCATCCCGAGCTGTTCGAACGCATCAAAGCAGAAGGCCACCAGATAGGAAACCACACCTACAACCACCTGGGCTCCTTCAAACACTGGACTGCCACCTATCTTTTCAATGTCCATCGCGCACAGGTGGTGATGAAGACACCTTCAAAATTATTCCGCCCACCTCACGGGTGGATGCGCTGGAGCGTCTACTTCTGGTTGAGCAAGGAGTATCGCGTCATCATGTGGGACCTCGTCACACGCGATTACTCCAAGTGGATCACCGCCGACGATGTCCTCAGCAATGTCAAGCGATTCACACGCAACGGTTCCATCATCACCTTCCACGACTCCCTCAAAAGCATCGACAAACTACACACCGCCCTTCCTGCCGCCCTCCAGTGGTTGCAGGAACAAGGGTATGCCTTCAAAACGTTCTAAGCCAGTCCCTTCCCAAGGGAGGGTTCCCCCATAAAAAGGATGAAACAGCCAGCCATACAAATTCCCGAAGGGCTAATTGCCCAACAGACATTGTCCGCTTCCCTTGGGGAGGGAAAGGGGGACGGCTCTGCGTCCGGGCTTCTCCTTCATGCTTGCTGTGCTCCTTGTTCGTCTGCCATCGTTGAGTGGCTGTTGGCAAACGGCATCCGACCCACCATCTTCTACTATAATCCGAACATCTATCCGCACGAGGAATATGAAATCCGAAAGAACGAGAGCAAGCGACATGCCGAGAGCCTCGGCCTTCATTGGATTGATGGCGACTACAACCACGGAGAGTGGCTGTCGTGCGTGAAAGGACTGGAAAACGAACCTGAAAGGGGAAGCCGCTGCCTGCAGTGTTTCCGCCATCGCCTGCTCATCACAGCACGAAAGGCAAAAGAACTCGGCATCGAATACTTCACCACAACACTCGCTTCCTCCCGGTGGAAAAGCCTCGAACAGATTACAGCAGCGGGCCAATATGCGGAATCGCAAGTCCCCGGTACTCACTTCTGGGCACAAAACTGGCGCAAGGGCGGTCTCTACGAGCGCCGCAACCAACTGCTACGCGAATACAACTTCTATAACCAGCAGTACTGCGGGTGTGAGTATAGTTTAAGAGGAACGCCAAGCCCCTCTACCCAGTCCCTCCCGAGGAAAGGACAGACGGCGTGGTCCATATCGTTCATGCGTCGCCTCACCCGGCTGATGGACCGCTTCTACCTTGACGGCATCATCGGACTGCTGCCTTTCGGCATCGGCGATGCCATCGGAGGACTCTTTGCCCTCATCTATCTTTACTTCGCGGCCTTCAAGATCCGCTCGTGGGCACTGACGATGGCCATCCTCAACAATGCCCTCCGCGACATCCTCCTCGGACTTCTACCCTTTTTCGTGGGAGATGTCATCGACTTCTTCCATCGTTCTAACGTCCAGAACATGAAACTCATCGACGGCTTCATCAACGGCGACAAGGTGGTCATCCGTGAAGTCAACCGCAAGGCACGGCAGACAGCCGCCGTCTGCATCCTTCTCCTGCTCACCATCATCCTCATGATGTGGCTTCTCGTGTGGTTGGCAGTCAAGCTCGGCACCGCCTTGTTCAGCTAATTTTTTTATTAGACTGTCAATAGGCAGCATACTAATGAAGTTTACTTACTAACGGGCTTGACTATAACAGGAATTAACGTCAAGGCCGAAACCTTTTTGCGTTCCTCCATACACTTTTTGCAGCAAATGTTTTGTCAGCTCAGAATTATTCTGTAATTTTGCACACAAGCGTTCGCTACTGACCTCAGCGGAGGAGCGGACGCAACATCGTGGAAAAAATTAACAAGCGTTTGCTGTTATTCGGAATGTCCTAAGAATCTACCAAGTTCAAAAAAACAAAGCCGAAGAATAAGTCGCAAACGTCTGTGCGTTATGCATGGGCGTGACTTATCTGGTTTTGTAGGCTTTGGTAGAGCCTTTAGGACATGGATGAGAATCGTCCATGTTCTTTTTGTGCCCTGCCTGCCTACACCTCCGAAGATAAGCAATACGCACAATCATGCATTAGCGTATGGCAAACAAAAACCTAAATGCTGCCAAGACAGCGAAGAAGGATGAGTTCTATACTCAGCTTTCTGACATTGAAAGGGAGTTGCAGCACTACTGGCCTCATTTCCGTGGGAAGGTTGTATTGTGCAACTGCGACGACCCTTACGAAAGTAATTTCTTCAAGTATTTTGCGCTGAGGTTCAATCAGTTGGGACTGAAGAAACTCATCTGCACCTGCTATAACGGCTCACCCGTTCAAGGCAACGAACTGCTGCTGCAATTCGATGACTATCAGAGTGACCCCAAGAAGATTGCCTATAAAGTGGAAATAACGGAGGTGAAAGACTTGAATGGCGACGGAGCCGTCGACCTTTCCGATGTCCGCTACCTTCTGCAAAACGACCGCAACGTTCTTTCTACTCTCAAGACAGGCGACTTCCGTGACTCAGAGTGTATCGAACTACTCAAACAGGCCGACATCGTTGTCACGAACCCACCCTTCTCCTTGTTCCGCGAATATATCGGGCAACTGATGGAGTTTAATAAAAAATTCCTAATAGTAGGTAATCAAGGGGCAATTATATATAAAGAAATATTTCCACATGTTATTAATAACAAAATATGGTTAGGGTATGGTTTTAAGGGAGGAGCTGCCCATTTCGTTTCTCCATACGAGGATACAGCAACAGCCAATGACCACAAAGAAGGAATGATAAGAGTATCTGGTGTACATTGGTTTACAAATTTAGATATTCCAAAAAGAAATGAGTTTATTGATTTGGTTTGCAAATATTCACCAGAAGAATACCCAAAGTTCGACAATTACAATGCTATAAACGTCAATAAAACATC
The DNA here is from genome assembly GCA_017445845.1 of Prevotella sp. GTDB lineage: Bacteria > Bacteroidota > Bacteroidia > Bacteroidales > Bacteroidaceae > Prevotella. Next base: position 22,734 of record JAFSRY010000031.1, on the reverse strand, counting down.
TGATATACCTTATGATTATGAAGGCCTTATTGGAGTTCCCATAACATTCCTTGACAAGTATAACCCTGAACAATTTGAGATTATTTGGCAGGCAAGCGGTAACACTCGAGCCTCAACGCCCCAAGATGTATTAGAAAAGGTTGGTTATGTTATTCATCCAGAAGACAGAGGTGGTTGTGGAGTCGTAAAAGGTAAAAGACAATATAGCAGAATTCTCATCCGCAACAAGCACCCTCAAGTATAACGATTATAAGAAAGGAAAAGATATATGATGACGATTAAGCAAATAGAAGTGACCGTTGGTGAGATTACAAAGGGCTATGTGAACAACGACGAACTGGGCGTCCGTGGCTATAACGGTTTGTTAGACATTCGCCCACCCTATCAACGCGAATTTATCTATAACGAGAAGGAACAGCAGGCGGTCATCACAACGGTGCTGAACGGCTATCCATTGAACGTGATGTATTGGGTTCGTAGGAGTGATGATGCGGAATGTCCCTATGAAGTGATGGACGGACAACAGCGCACCCTCTCACTCTGCGAATATGTGGCAGGCAAATTCTCCTACGATTATAAAGCTTTCTTCAATCAACCGGAAGACATCCAGAAGCGAATACTCGACTACAGACTGACTGTCTATGTCTGTGAAGGCGAAACCTCGGAAAAACTCAAATGGTTTAAGACTATCAATATCGCCGGCAAGCCGCTGAACGAACAGGAAATCAACAATGCCATCTATGCTGGTCCTTTCGTCAGCGATGCCAAACGCCATTTCTCAAAATCGAATTGTGGTGCCTACCGACTGGGGAAAGACCTCGTCAACGGTACCCCGATCCGCCAGGACTTTCTGAAGAAAGCCCTTGAATGGATGGCCGACCACGAGACTCGTCAAGGACGCCGTCAATCGGTCGTCGGATACATGTCGCAACACCAGCATGACCCAAACTCCAACAACCTTTGGTCATACTTTCAGACGGTACTCAACTGGGCCATTACAAACTTCGACATGAAGAAGTTTAAACGCATTATGAAGGGACTCGACTGGGCTGAACTCTACGATTGGTTCGGGCAGAAAACCCTCGACACAGCCGCTTTGGGTCAACAGATTTCCACCCTGATGCGCGACTCAGACATCCAACGGCAGACTGGCATCATCCCATATGTACTGACGGGCGACGAGCACTACCTCGACCTTCGGGCTTTCCCCGAAGACATCAAACTGGTCGTTTGGGAAACACAAGGTCATCGATGTGCCCTTTGCGGTAAAGAGTTCGACTTGGAATTTATGGAGGGAGACCACATTACCCCTTGGCGCGAAGGTGGAAGAACGGTTATAGAAAACTGCCAGATGCTCTGTCGCGACTGTAACAGGAGGAAAGGGGGGAAGTAAAAGCCAGTCGCATTCCTATTCTCTCTTCTCACATATACTCTTGGCCACGGTATAGGCGGTGGTCCAGGCAGCTTGGAAGTTGAAGCCGCCGGTAATGCCGTCGATGTCAAGAATTTCGCCTGCGAAAAACAGGTTGTGGACATGGCGGCTCTCCAAGGTCGAAGGATTGACCGACTGCAACGAGACACCGCCGCAAGTGACGAATTCATCCTTAAAGACGGCACGCCCACTGATAGCATAGCTATCGTTACAAAGGGCATTGGCCAGGCGGTTCAATTCTTTCTTACCCAGTTCACTCCACCGACAGGAGGCGTGATTGCCAAGGGTCTTCTCCAAAAGATAATCCCACAGTCGCGAGGGCAAATCGAAAGGTCGTATCGTCGTCACTTTCTTTTGAGGATTGCTGATGGCAATAGCCTGCAAAGCCTCAACGACATCGGCATCACGCATCGACAGCCAATTCACTGCCAGCGGCGACTCATAGCGACAGTCTGACAGATGGCGGGCGGCATGACTGGAGAGTTTCAGTATGGCAGGTCCACTCATTCCCCAATGGGTGATGAGCAAGGGCCCCGAGGCCCGATAGTGAGTTGCGGGAATAAACGCCGTAGCATTTTCCACGACTGTTCCCATGAGGTTTTGTAAAGCCTTGTCTTTCACGTGAAAAGTGAAGGAACAGGCGGAATGATTTCGTGTCCCAAGTCAGCCAGCCATTGAAGCCCTGCCAATCGGGGCTGTCCGCCCGTGGTGACACAAACAAAATCGAAGTCTTTCAGTGCTTCAAGTGAAGACACATTTGCATGGGGCTTTATTGTCACCTCTTGTCTTCGTGCCATCGTCAGGAAGCAGTCGATAATGGCATGAGCATCCTGTGCCTTTGGAAAGACACAATTGTCCAACTGCGTCACCAAAGGCACCCCATGACGTTCGAACCACTCGTAGGCATCCCTGGGACCGAAGCCGTTGAAAAGTCTTTTCAGCAACCGATGGCCGCGCGGATAGACCTGCTGGAGGTCGGTGACAGCGGCAAAGGAATTGGTGCAGTTACACCGTCCACCACCCGACACTTCGACCTTTGCCAATACCTTCTGTGATTTTTCGAAGATACAGACCTCCATCAGCGGACACATCTCCTTCAGGTTGACAGCCAGAAAGAAACCTGCGGCACCACCGCCGACGATAGCTGTTCTCATAGGCCAATCAGCAAAATGCCTAAAGAAAAGGCCAACCCAAAGACAAACATATTCCGCGAAGTCTTGGCAAGGATGAGGTTCAGGGCTTTACCCCTATTGATGCGACACATCTCGCGCCATGTCAGCACATGCAGGCAAAGGTAAGGAAGGCAGAACAACACCAACCGGACATCAATGAAGACCGCTGCCAGCAACACTGCGAGGAAGCCTGCAGCCAGATAGAGCCAACGGCCTCCCTGTGCACCCACCCTCACGATGAGGGTATTTTTACCAGCCCGCCGGTCGTTGTCGATGTCACGGTAGTTATTGATGATGAGCAGCGTGTCGATGACCAGTCCGCAAGCCAATGAGGCAACAAACACCTCGCACGCGAGCGTGCGCATTAATATATAATAAGTAACGCAAACGGGCACGATGCCGAAGAAGACGAGTACGAGCACATCGCCGAGTCCCCAATAGGAAAGAGTCGTCGTATAGAGAAAACAGAACACCACGCAGGCTAAGCCGACGAGCACCATGCGCCACCCTCCGAAATAAATGAGCGGCAGGCCGACGGCGCAGGCAAGCATAGTGACGATGCCGATGGCAATCTTCATGGCACGAGGGGTCACCCACCCTTCTGCACAAGCCCTTCGAGGCCCAAGACGGGTTTCATCATCGTTACCCCGGACAAAGTCAAAATAGTCGTTGATGAAATTGGCATCAATCTGCATCAGCATGGCAAAGGCGACGCAGAGCAACGCCGGCAGTACCCAATGAGAAAAAGACATGTCAACGTGACCCACACTGTCGACATACGCCATCGACAATGCTATCATCATCGGGACGGCAGCTCCCATGAGCGTCTTCGGACGCGATGCCAACAGCCACGCCTGAAACGAATGAATACGAATTTTCTCCATACAATTTGCAAAGATAAAGTTTTTTTCGTATATTTGCAAACTATTTCAAAAGATTATGATTCAAGGGATAAGTCTCGACCTCATGGAGTTCGTGGAAATAAACATTCTTCCACGCTACACCGCTTTCGACCGTGCCCATGATCTCACACATGTCTCGCGCGTCATCAACCGCTCCGTCGAACTGGCCCGCCGCGTGGGTGCAGACATCAACATGGCCTATGTCATCGCCGCCTATCACGACCTCGGCATGAGCGGTCCGCGCGCTATCCACCACATCACCAGCGGAAAAATACTCCTGGCTGATGCACGATTGAAAAAATGGTTCTCGAAAGAACAAATCAAGATTATGAAGGAAGCTGTTGAAGACCATCGCGCATCCTCAAGCCATGCCCCCCGGAGCGTCTACGGAAAGATTGTTGCCGAGGCCGACCGTGACATGGAGCCCGAGATTGTGTTCCGCAGAACCATTCAGTATGGACTGAGCCACTATCCCGAAAAAAACAAAGAACAGCATTGGGACAGGTTTCTTGAACACATGCAAAACAAATACTCTACCAACGGATACATCCGGCTCTGGATACCCAATTCTCCTAATGAGACTTATCAGAAACAACTGCGTGAACTGATAGAAAAGCCCGACGAACTGAGGGCTTATTTCGACCGATTATTCGATGATGAGGTCCAAAAAATATAAAAAAGAAGGTTTTTCTAAAAAAACACCGAAAAAAATTTGGTCAATTGGAAAAAAGTGCGTAACTTTGCATCCGCATTTGAGAATGATGGTCCCCTAGCTCAACTGAATAGAGCATCTGACTACGGATCAGAAGGTTGTGGGTTTGAATCCCGCGGGGATCACAAAATGAAAAGAGAACCAAGACAAGGTTCTCTTTTTTCTATACTTTTTCCTGACTTCGTCATTGCATACCCCAAAATTCTTCGTCGAATAACTTTTCGATGGGCTTATGCCGTTTCATGGGCATGGTCTTGACGTAGTGGGCCTTGTTCTCTGGCATGTAGATGCTGATGGTAATACCCCAAAATCAGGGTATGCAAAAGTACAAATAATTCTTTATCAGGGAGTTATATTTTAACTGAAAAATGAGTGACGAAGTCAGGAAAAAGACCGCCACGACGGACGGATACTGTAGAGAAACGAATAGAGGGAATCCAAAGGCCGAGGATGTCGGCGCGGTTTTCCGCTCTTTGTTTTGTACTTTTTCTGCAAAAGAGAAATGAATCTCGAAAAATCTTTGTAACTTTGCCGACGAATCCTAAAAACAACACGATTATGAGTACAAATGTAATACAGCAGACGATTGCCGACTACTTCAAGGCTCAGCCCATCCAGCGCGCATGGCTGTTCGGCTCCTTCGCCCGAGGCGAGGAGACACCTCTGAGCGACGTGGACTTGCTCGTACAATACGACGACAAAGCGCGCATCAGCCTACTGAAACATTGTGCAATAATGAACGACTTGGAAGAGCTGCTTGACCGCAAGGTGGACTTAGTGGAGGAAGGAGAATTGCTCCCCTTCGCCGTTGAAAGTGCTAATCACGACAAAAAACTGATATATGAGAGAGCCCGTTAGAGACCGAGAAAGACTTGAGCATATCAAGGATGCCATCAAGCGTATTCAGGACAACGTCAAGACCGTGTCCATGGATAATCTTAGCAGCAACGTGCTGGTGTTTTACGGCATCGTGAAAAAGGGAGGCACCGCGATGTTGATAACATCACGGAGGGTACCTTGAAATCATTGGCGAGGCTGCATACAACCTCACCAACGCTTTCCGCAACAGCCACAAGGAAACGCCATGGAAGAGCGTCATGAGTATGCGCAATATCCTCGTTCACGATTACTACAAAATCAAGGAGAGTCAGATTCGATATGTCATTGAGGATGACCTTACTCCACTGCTTGAACAGGTGATACTGTATCTGAACGAGACCGACTGGTCAGAATGGGAACAGAACGAGCAGGCAAAAGCTGAGACCGCCGTCCACAAAAGCCTGATGCAGACAGCCTGGCGCATGAAAAACAAGGGATACGAGGTGAAGGAAATTATGTCGATTACCGGCCTGACGGAGGAGGAGATTGAGGGACTGTAAAATATAATGATGTGGAGAAACAAAGAGCGGGAAACCGAGGCCGAGGATGTCGGCGCGGGTTCCCGCTCTATTATTAAAAGGTGTTCTCACCAGTCCGTATCAGGAACAGAAGAACGTGTAGACTTTAAGACTTCTTCCACTTCATTCAGCGTCTTTTGGGCTTTCTGAAACAAAACAGGAAAAGCCGCATTGTATAATTTGCGGCGTTCTGTTTGGCGTTCATTGACAGGTTGGAACTCGCTAATGCGGTCGTGAATATCTTCACTTGTGTTGATGTTTGAGCGTTTACCCGTGTAATAGCTCAGAATGACAGAGATTCTGGCCCTTCCGTCTTTCGCCTCTACACGAAGCGTAATTGGAGCATTCAGGAAATACGAAGAGGGGAAAATCCTGTCCTCATGAAACTGAAGATATTCTCCCTCACCTGCCACGACCCCATTCTCTGGAGAGTTGATGACAATCTTATACTTCGTATCCTTGTAAGCATTTTCCAAATACTTCAGTGCGGCGATATAAATTTCATGTCGCTGAAGCGCAAGTCCTTCGACTACCTTTACAACAACCACGTCGCCGTTTTCATCCACCGTATAGTCTTGCCCTTTCACCTGTGCCTGAGACGTGAGTGCAAGAGCGAAGGCAATGATTGTTCCGAATAACCTTCCTATCATAAGGCGTATGTCATAAAATAGATGTTCCCTGTCTGTTTTGAGTATAAAGCAGACAGGGACGCATCATCATTTAACGATTGGGGACTCCGTGCTGGTCTTTCTGGATACCCTTGATGTTTACGCCCCAGCCCTTAACCTTCGTTGTGGAAGTGCGATAGGCACCAAAGAACCAGCTGTGCTTCTCTGTCTCAAATTCCGGCTCAAGAATAATGTCCACGTCGGCATTCTCCTTGGCGCGGTACAGAGCCTGTGCCTCGCGCTTCGACAATCCTTTGTAGCGGTTGGCACTCTTCAGAGTCTTGTTGCCGTTGCGCTCCAACTGGATGAAACCAAACAGTGTGGCCGTGTTCACGGAAGCCTGCACCTTCTTTGCGTTGGCATAGTCAAGGTCAGCCTCAACGTAGGTGTTGATGTTGTTGTTGCCGAGGCTCATGATGGCAGCCTCTTTCTGATACGTTGCGCAACTTGTGAAGCTCGCCAGGAGCAGGCCTGCGCAAATGGCCGTGAGGGATGATAACTTTTTCATTGTACACTGAAAAGTTGTGCCCGTCAGACACCCAGAGCCAGGCTTGTTGGTTTAATTAAGTTACCATGAACCACACAAAAAGAAAGCGGGGTATCTGGCCTCTGCTCGTTCGTCGTCTTTAGGTCGTCGGAAACCTCACAAATAAACAAACAGACTTGATACCCACGCCGTTGGTATATACTTTGCGCCCCATAAAGGTGTGCATGACGGCATGGATAGCCGTCGGCACACCGGACGGGACAGCATATATAGTACCTACCCGTAGCATCTACCTCTGCATTGCTCTTGATTTGTGTTCTGAAGTTCCGACGTTCAAGACAACCAAAAACAAAGCGTTAGCAAACACTTTTCTCAATATGTAGTACTCCCTCCCTGTAGCCGCACCGAAATCTTGCGAAGTCGGCCTGGCGTGAGTAAAGCGATGCAAAGATACAACTTTTCCGGAAATTATGATGCAAGGATGCTGTAAAAAATCAAAAAAAGATAAGATTTTGAGGGCCTGACGTGGATGGGACGGAAGAATTTGGAGGTTTTGAGGCGATTGTTATGCGATATGATGATGTCGCGGAGTGTGGAGAGATGGTATCTTCATAGAAAAGATGGAACGCTGAGTGCAAAGAGGTAGCTACTTGGTCGTTCGGAAGCGATGCAGAGGGCGCAGCGGAGGCTGATATATGGCGCGGAAGCAACAAATTTGGCAAAGGAGAGGGTGACGGGCATGTCGGGGCCAGACTTCCGCATGGCCTACCAGTTGCGGCTGGCCGACGACCTGCTGCGCTACACCGACCTGCCGCTTGCGGAGGTGGCTCGTCGTTCGGGTCTCGGCTCGCACACAAACTTCTGTGTCGTCATCCGTCGGGAACGCAAGCAGACACCCACGGAACGGCGCATGGCGTTGAGGCAGAAGGGCGATGCAGGGCGGTATAGGGTGTGAAGGGACGCCTCCCTTCTTGCTCGTTTTTAAATTCCGGCTGCAAAACTACTATCTTTTCCTGGTTCTGTCGCTATGCAAAATATAGCAGTTTGCGGAATCAGAAACGGGTGGTGAGAGGTGCGTCGTTATGTCCCATCTCGCCTGTCCGATTAACGAAGTTTAACAGGCTCTCAAAACCGTCTCACGGGTTACGGATAAGAAACCTAACTACTTCTTTATTCCTCCCAAATATGCATTCAGCCTAAAACTGAACTTCCTCGTTTTTCCCCGTCTTGCCCTATATTTACGTGCTTTCTGCGTTAATTCTCCAAAATCCGTCTTTCGTTACAGACTTTTTTTGTAACTTTGTCCCCCATAATAAACCAGATTGAGATGAAAAAGATAACTCTACTGTTTGTCATAGGTCTGATGACTATGACGAACTGCATCAAGGCACAGACAATGATTAGTAAAAACAACATCCAACTGAGGAGTGACCTCATGACACCGGAAGCATTGTGGGCCATGGGACGCATCGGCACCTACGAGGCTTCGCCCGACGGTAAGAAGATAGTATATCAGGTGGCATACTACAGTGTTGAAAAGAACAAAAGCCATCAGATGCTTTTCGTCATTGATGCCAATGGGAAAAACCAAGTGCAACTGACGACGACGGCCGACAACGAAACGGACCCGACGTGGCTGGACAAGAACACGATTGCCTTTGCCCGTGGCGGCGAGATATGGACTATGAATGCCGACGGCACCAATCGCCGACAGCTGTCGAAGACCGACGGAAAGGTAGAGGGTTTCCGCTTCTCGCCCGACCGCACGAAGGTCATCATCATCGAAAGCATCCCCTTTCACGAGAGTATCAAGGAAAACCCGAAAGACCTGCCATTGGCAACAGGCCGACTGGTGACCGACCTGATGTATCGTCATTGGGACCACTATGTAGAGAGCATCCAGCATCCCTTCGTTGCCGAAGTCACGGCCAATGGCATCGGCGAGACAAGAGACATCCTGAAGGGTCTGCCCTACGAATGTCCGATGGAACCGTTCGGTGGCATTGAACAGCTGGCTTGGAGCATCGACTCGAAAAAGATTGCCTTCACATGCAGAATGAAGACGGGTGTAGACTATGCCATTTCGACCGACTCTGACATCTTCCTCTATGATACCGCCAACGAAGGCAACCAATACTTCAACCTCTGCAAGACCGCCGACTACAAGAAAGTCAACGTTGATCCGACGAAGACGATGAAGTATCAGGAAGTTAATGCCCCCGAAAACCTCAAGAACAATGTCGGTTACGACCAGAACCCTAAGTTCTCGCCCGACGGTCGCTATGTGGCTTGGCTGTCGATGGAACGTGACGGCTATGAAGCCGACCGGCAACGTCTCTGCGTCTGCGACCTACAGACCTTCAAGAAACAATATGTCACTGAGTCTTTCGACTCGAATGTCGACGACTTCTGCTGGGCTCCCGACTCTAAGACCCTCTATTTCATCGGTGTCTGGCACGCCACAGAAAACCTCTACGCCACCAACCTCGATGGAGAAGTCACACAACTCACCAACGACTGGGCCGACTTCGGTTCTCTCCAGATGCTGGGCAACAAGCAGTTACTCATGGAACGTCACGACTTCATGCACGCCGCCGACCTCTATGTCGTAACACCCAACATCAAGAATACAGAGAAGACAAAGGTTGAACAGATTACCTTTGAGAACAAACACATCTTCGACCAGCTGACACGCGGAAAGGTGCAGCAACGATGGGTGAAGACAACAGACGGCAAGGACATGCTCTATTGGATCATCCTCCCGCCTCACTTCGATGCGAACAAGAAGTACCCCACCTTGCTCTTCTGCGAAGGTGGTCCGCAGAGCCCGGTCTCCCAGTTCTGGTCCTATCGCTGGAACTTCATGATTATGGCTGCCCACGGCTATGTCGTCATCGCCCCGAACCGTCGTGGTCTGCCCGGCTTCGGACAGGAGTGGCTTGAAGAAATCTCCGGCGACTGGACCGGTCAGTGCATGAAAGACTATCTGTCGGCCATCGACGATGCAGCCAATAACCTGCCATTCGTAGACAAGGACCGAATGGGCTGTGTCGGAGCCTCCTTCGGAGGTTTCTCAGTCTACTACCTTGCAGGTCATCACGACAAACGCTTCAAGTGCTTCATTGCTCACGACGGTGCCTTTAACCTCGAATCGATGTATACAGACACTGAAGAGGTGTGGTTCTCTAACTGGGAATACGATGATGCCTATTGGAACAAGGACCAGACGGAGAATGCAAAGCGGACATACGACAACTCGCCTCATCGTTTCGTCGACAAGTGGGACACTCCCATCCTCTGCATCCACGGCGAGAAGGACTATCGCATCAACGCCAACCAGGGCATGGGAGCCTTCAATGCCGCCCGTCTGCGTGGCATCGAAGCCCAACTGCTCATCTTCCCTGACGAAAACCACTGGGTGCTGAAACCACAGAATGGTATTCTGTGGCAGCGTACCTACTTCAACTGGCTCGACCGCTGGCTGAAAGAATAACGACAGCCTTTTAACACGACACACAAAAAGGAGACCCACTGAGGGTTTCCTTTTTATGTGCCCTTTCGGAACGGGATTGACACCCATAGCATACGCCGAAAGAGAGGGGATGCGGACTGGCCGCATCCCCTCTCTGTTGATATCTATCTCCGAAAAAAAGCTTCGAAATTGCCGATGAAAAGTATCGCCATCCTTATCAATGGTTGGAAAGACGATTACCTGTATGAGATAACAGGCTTACATGTCACTGATAAGAGGCTTACCAAGCACTGTTAATGGTGTCGACTAAAAGTTATCACCATAAAAAGACATAACTATCTGACTTTCAACTCTTTGCCATTTTTTGCTCAAAAAGAGAGCCAGACATGCCTTCGCACAGTTACTTGTTGGCAGTCCGCTTCTTCAGTTCCAGTTTCGGAATGTTCAGGACATCGCCTTCTTTCACCGATTTGACACCTGGATTGACCGCTTCCATGTAGCACTCCATGCCTTCGCCAAGATGGGCTTTGCTGATCATCTTGAAGGTCTGTCCGCGGACAACCGTCACCTGATGGTCGATGCCGACGATGCGATAGGCGCCCAGACGTATGCGCGGATCGGCATCATACTCGGAGGCCGGCTCGGCTTTCGCTGTCAGTTCTGGTTCCGCTGCCTGCTCAGCTACTTGCTCAGCCTCTGCTTCGGCTTCGGTTTCTACTTCTGCCGTTTGCAAGGTATCAGGAAGTAGCTCGGTGGTGTCAGGCAGGACTGACTCTACGGGTTCAGCGACAACTGCCGACGGAGCCGGCTGTTCATAGCCCTTTACATGTGTAACGATGCGCCCCGACCAATATAAATACAACAAGAGACCAAGACAAATTAACAGCAGAACGATCATACTGCCAATCAGCCAATGGAACATGCGGCGATCACGACGGAAGGTTTCTTGATCTTCAGAACGCTGATCTAACAACTCATCCAACCGGCGACGAAGTTGCTGAAGTTCTTCTGACTCTACCGGTATAACAGCAGCTGCCGGCTCCACTCTCGGTGTCTCCTTGTTTTCCGTTGCGTCCTCTTGCGAAGGAACAGGCTGTTCCGGCTCATCCATTTTTTCCTCTTCCACGACAGGTAACTCCTCAACGGGAGAAGTCTCCACCGGCTGAGGGTCTTCTGCCTCTACAGGTTCCTCTACCCTTTGTTCTGTTACCAATGGGGCTATCATAACCGATTCCTGAAGAGGCTCTTTCTGCTCGTACTCAACTTCGTCATTTTCATCCTCTGGCTGATACTGGGCGTCTATCTCACTAAAGTCCACACCTTCATTGACGACAACCGTTTCGAATTGAGAGAACGGAGCATTGACCCGGTCACGCAAAGTAGCATCGGGAGTGAAACTGATTTTGTCACGCGCCTCAATATTGATGCGCTCGCCGGTCGTCACATCGACACTCTCGCGCGAACCGACAGTGGTTACCTTAAAAGTACCGAGACCTTTGACCTTTACCAGTTTTTCATAATGCAGGGCATCATTCATCACGTCGACCATTGCATTCACAAAGGCTATAGCTTCGCGAAGCTCAATGTCATAACGTTCAGCAATGACACGCGCGATGTCGGTAGTCCTAATTGTCTTCATTGCCTTTCCCTTTCAGTTTTTCTTTGATACCCGATGACGGACGGAAACCCAACACGAGTTTCGGTGGGACCAGCATTCTTTGACCTGTCGAAGGATTGACGACGATGCGCTCAAGGCGCTTCTTCACTTCGAAGGTGCCGAAGGAGGTGAGGTTGACACTTTCTCCTTCGTCGAAGCTCTCGGCCATCACATCAATCGCCGTGCGGACAAAATCTTGTGCCACCGTACGGCTATAACCCGTACGATGAGCAAGTTCGGCTATAAATTCTTTATTGTTCATGTCTCTCTTATGCTTTTAGAACACGGCCATAAAGGTCGAATTCTTCTGAATGAGTGATTTCTACTTGATAGATATGCCCTCGTCGCAACTGCCGGCCGGTGACTGGAATGAGCACCTCTGGGTCTACTTCGGGCGAACAGAACTCGGTACGACCGACATAATAGTCACCCTCACGGCGGTCGATGATGACCGGCATCACCTGGCCAACCTTTTCGGCTTCCACCTCGGCACTGATTTCCTGCTGCAAAGACATCAACCGGTCAAGGCGCCGCTGCTTCACCTCTGCCGGCACATCATCCTCGTAATGTCGGGCACTGTAGGTGCCGTCTTCTTCTGAATAGGCAAAGGCTCCCATCCGCTCGAAGCGCGCTTCGCGGACAAACTGAAGGAGTTCCTCAAAGTCTTCCTCCGTCTCGCCCGGGAAGCCGACCATCAATGTCGTACGCAGATGAATGCCGGGCACTCGTTGGCGAATGGTCTTAATGAGTTCGAGCGTATCCTCTTTTGTCACATGGCGAAGCATCCGTTGAAGCATGTGGTCGGTGATGTGCTGCAGGGCTATGTCAAGATACTTGCAGACATTGGGACGCTCACGAATGACATCGAGCAGGGAGAGCGGGAACTGATTAGGATAGGCATAATGCAGTCGTATCCATTGAACACCCTCGATGTCAGCCATTCGGCTGATGAGTTCAGTGATGTGCTCCTTGCCGTCGAAGTCACGCCCGTAATAAGTGAGCTCCTGTGCTATCACCTGAAACTCCTTGACACCCTGACCGACAAGGTCGCGAACCTCGCCGAGGATTTCATCCATAGGTCGGCTGACATGCTTTCCCGTGATAAGAGGGATAGCACAGTAGGCACAATGGCGGTCGCAGCCTTCACTGATTTTTATATAGGCATAATGACCGGGTGTGGTCACATGACGCAGGCGATGGTCGGCGGGTGACAGGCGGGCATCCTTCACCAACTCTTTCAGAAGTTCGCGATAATTGAACTTTCCGAAATAGCGATCCACCTCCGGCAGTTCTTCTTCAAGGTCGGTGAGATAGCGCTCTGACAAACAGCCCATTACATAAAGGCGGCGAAGTCGTCCGGCACGCTTGGCTTCAGCAAATTCGAGAATGGTATTGACACTCTCTTCCTTGGCATCGGCAATGAATCCGCAGGTGTTGATAACGGCGATGTCGCCTTGAGGATGGCGGGCATCGTGGGTACAATGGAAGCCATGCGCCTCAAGCAATCCCATCAGGTGTTCACTGTCAACAAGGTTTTTTGAACATCCCAATGTGATGATGTCAACAGTGTGCTGTTTCATGAAAATAGCGAGTCTACAAATTCACGGCGGTTGAAAAGCTGAAGGTCTTCCATCCCTTCACCTAATCCGATGTATTTAACGGGAACCTTCAGCTGGTCGCTGATGCCAATAACAACGCCCCCCTTGGCAGTGCCATCGAGTTTGGTAATGGCAAGCGACGTAATCTGGGTGACGGCAGAGAACTGTTTGGCCTGCTCAAAAGCATTCTGTCCGGTTGAGCCGTCAAGTACAAGGAGCACTTCGTCAGGAGCTTCGGGCAGCACTTTCTTCATAACATCCTTAATCTTCTTCAGCTCATTCATCAGGCCGACCTTATTATGCAAGCGGCCGGCAGTATCGATAATAACGACATCAGCGTCGTTGGCTTTTGCTGACTGTAGCGTATCGAATGCTACGGAAGCGGGGTCGCTGCCCATCTGCTGTTTGACGACAGGCACTCCTACCCTCTCGCCCCAGATACAAATCTGCTCAACGGCAGCGGCGCGAAAGGTGTCGGCAGCGCCGAGATAGACTTTCTTTCCTGCCTGCTTAAACTGCCAGGCAAGCTTGCCGATGGTTGTCGTCTTTCCGACTCCATTCACACCGACCACAAGAATGACATAGGGACGATGGTCAGTGGGAAGGTCCCACTGTTCATTATCTGTCGTATTATTCTCGGAAAGCAATGCTGCAATCTCATCACGGAGAATCTGATTGAGTTCTGACGTGGAGACATATTTGTCACGGGCCACACGTTCCTCAATACGTTCAATGATCTTCAACGTCGTCTCGACACCAACATCACTTGTGATGAGCACTTCTTCCAAATTGTCAAGAACATCATCATCGACCTTTGACTTACCGGCAACAGCACGGGTCAGTTTCTCAAAGACATTCTGCTTGGTCTTTTCCAGTCCCTGGTCAAGAGTCTCCTTCTTTTTCTTGCTAAATAGTCCGAATAATCCCATTTCTTTTCTGTTTTCTGCAAAGTTACGAAGAAAAAAGAAAAATGAAGAATGAAGAATGAAGAATTTTCAAAAAAAAAGCTAAAGCTTGATAAAAGATGCCCAATAAGACTACACGAACAACATAAACACAAAAAGAGGAACCCCACACATTCATCATGCGCGCAGTTCCTCCGTATTGTTTTCTAAAGAGATATCTTACTTAAAGAATTCCTTAACGGCTTCGTTGGGAACCATTTTCTCATCGAAGATGTAAGCACCCGTCTTCGGGCTCTTCACCATTCTGATTACCTTTGTATATGAGCGACCTTCCGACGATCCTTCATGGAGGGTTGCCACCGCTTTTTTTGCCATGCTATCTTATTGTTAATGGTTGTTATTAATATGAATTAGAGCAAAGCTTATTTGATTTCCTTGTGAAGAGTCATCTTCTTCAGGATGGGATTGTACTTCATAAGCTCGAGACGCTCAGGAGTATTCTTGCGGTTTTTGGTGGTCACATAGCGGCTCGTGCCGGGCATACCACTGTTCTTGTGCTCAGTGCATTCAAGAATGACCTGAATTCTATTACCTTTTACTTTCTTAGCCATCTTGGTTAATCTCCTATAACTTTAATGTCTTTCCAGTCTACATAACCTTTGGCAACAGCCTGCTTCAAGGCTGCGTCGAGACCCACTTTATTGATAAGACGAAGACCAGCGGCACTGATCTTGAGGCTAATCCAGCACTGCTCTTCTACATAGTAGAACTTCTTGCTGAAAAGATTGACGTCAAAGCTTCTCTTGGTGCGGTGCTTTGAGTGAGACACGTTGTTACCTATCTGTGCCTTCTTTCCTGTGATTTGACAAACCTTAGACATTGCTATCTTTAATTTTGTTTCGTTTTTTGATACTTATTCCAAACAGGGTGCAAAATTACAAATATTTCCTGAATTAACAAAGGATTTCTTCAAATAATGTTGATAATTAAGGATTTTTTTGTTTTACAGCTTCACTTTTTGCCTTTTGCCGTCATTGATAACTCGGCTTTGTCATGTGAACTATGACCGATGACGGTCTGTCAAGATAACCTTCACCGCCTCACGAAGGACAACGGCCAGTACCTCCGCTTGCGAACATCTGACCTTATACCGCCGTCTGAGAGATATAGTTGAGTAGAAGTTCCAATGCTTTTGCTTTTGCCCTTTCAAGGTTTTCTTCCCTTCCGTTATCTTCTGTAAGGCGGAGGGTACGGACATCATCTTTCGAGCCATAGCCAATCCAGATGGTGCCGACGGGTATCTCAGGGGTGCCGCCACCTGGGCCGGCAAGTCCTGTCAGGGCAACGGCAAAATCAACCTCCAACGCATTACAAGCTCCGATCACCATCTGCCGGGCTACGTCTTCGCTGACGGCGGTCTGCTCCTCAAGGGTCTGGTGAGAAACATTCAAGAGGCGTTCCTTGATTTCATTGCAATAGGAGACGATGCCACCCTTGAAGTATTCAGAGGCACCCGGGGTGGCGACGATGGCCTGTGCCACTCCCCCACCCGTGCAACTCTCGGCGGTTCCGATGGTCACCCCACGACCGGCAAGGGTGTCGTGAAGGGTTCGGCTCAATACAGTCAAGTCTTGTGTCATGCTACTTAAAGGTTACTTTGCTGAAGGCTGGGGCATCGATAGGACAAAACTCTTCGTCGAGGAACTTATGATAGCCGACGATGCCTATCATGGCCGCATTGTCCGTCGTATAAGAGAACTTGGGTATATAGATCTTCCAACCATAACGGCGGGCGTGGTCGTGGAAGGCATTGCGCAAACCATTGTTGGCTGAAACGCCACCGGCAACGGCTACATGCTTGATGCCCGTATCCTTCACAGCCTGGCGCAACTTCTTCATCAATATGTCAACGATGGTGAACTCAAGGCTGGCAGCAAGGTCTTCCTTGTGGTGTTCCACGAAGTCAGGGTCTTCCTGCACCCATTTCTGCAGAGAATAAAGGAATGAGGTCTTCAGTCCAGAGAAGCTATAGTCATAACCAGGGATATGAGGTTCGGCGAAAGTGAATGCTTTCGGATTGCCCTGCCGAGCCAAACGGTCGATGATGGGGCCGCCGGGATAGCCTAAGCCCATGACTTTCGAACACTTGTCGATGGCTTCGCCGGCTGCATCGTCGATGGTCTGTCCGAGCACTTCCATATCATTGTAGGCGTTCACCTTGACAATCTGCGAGTTACCACCGCTCACCAACAGACAGATGAAGGGCAATGGGGGGATGTTGTTCTCCGCTCCTTCTTCCTTAATAAAATGTGCCATCACATGTCCCTGTAGGTGATTGACATCGATGAGCGGGATGCCCAGCGAACGGGCAAAGCCTTTGGCAAAGCTCACGCCGACGAGCAACGACCCCATCAGGCCAGGTCCTCTCGTAAAGGCTACGGCGCTCAACATGTCTTTCGTGATGCCTGCCCGCTTGATGGCTTGGTCGACCACTGGCACTACATTCTGCTGATGGGCACGCGATGCCAACTCTGGCACCACGCCTCCGTAAGCCTCATGGACGGCTTGGCTGGCCGTCACATTAGACAGCAACACATCATTTCGCAATACGGCGGCAGAGGTGTCATCGCAGCTGGATTCGATAGCTAAAATATAAATATCGTTCTGGTTCATTGTTCTAATAATAAACTCAAGATAATATAGCTTTCCTATGAAGACCTATAGATATATAGAAAAGCATTGGAATTCCTAATAAGTAAGAATTTCCACTCCGTGCTCGGTCATGACGAAGGTGTGTTCCCACTGTGCACTGGGCTTTTCGTCCTCGGAAATGACTTCCCATCCATAGGGGTCGTCGCTGTCGATGAAGACGCGCCATGTGCCCATGTTGACCATCGGCTCGATGGTGAACACCATTCCTGGAACAAGCAACATTCCATGACCTTTCTTGCCGACATGCTCCACGTCGGGCTCTTCGTGGAACTTCAGGCCCACACCATGTCCGCAAAGGTCGCGGACAATTCCGTAGTGGTATTTGTCTGCGTGTTTCTTGATGGCATAACCGATGTCGCCCACAAAGCCATAGGGCTTGGCTGCTTCGGCACCAATCTCCAGACACTCCTTGGCGACACGCACGAGTTGCTCCTTCTCGGGAGTTGTCTTTCCGATGATGAACATGCGTGAGGCATCAGCATAATAGCCATCGAGGATGGTGGTGAAGTCGACGTTGATGATGTCCCCTTCCTGAAGGATGTCTGTCTCCTTGGGAATGCCGTGACAGACGACTTCGTTGATGCTCGTGCAGACACTCTTGGGAAATCCCTCATAGTTGAGGCAGGCTGGTATAGCGTTGTGCTCCTTGCAATAGGCCATGCAGATGTCGTCAATCTCTTGGGTAGACATTCCTTCGTGTATGGCTGCTGCAACGGCATCGAGTACTCCCGTGTTGACAACGCCTGCACGACGGATTCCCTCAATCTGCTCGGGAGTCTTTATCAAGTCGCGCGTGGGCACCACTTTTCCTTTGTTCTGCCAATAGAGGACTTTCTTGTCCAACTCTGTGATTTCGCCTTCTACATGCCAGCGATTTTTCTTATGTGCATTCATTTCTTAGTATCTGATTTTCTTTGCTTGATCCATTTCACGACGGTCTTGCTTTTCTTTCAGCGACTGACGCTTGTCATATTGTTTCTTACCACGGCAGAGGGCAATGTCGACCTTAGCCCTTCCGTTCTGGTCGATGAAGACCAGTGTCGGCACGATGGTATAGCCTGGGGCTTTCGTTGCTTCCTGCAACTTGTAGATTTCCCGTCGGGTGAGGAGCAGTTTGCGGTCGCGCTTCATCTCGTGATTCGCAAACGAACCATAGAAATATGGTGAAATGCTCATGCCCCGTAGCCACATCTCGCCATTGATAATCAGGCAATAGGTGTCGACAAGCGATGCCTTGCCCTGACGGATGCTCTTTATCTCTGTTCCCGTCAGCACAATGCCTGCCGTATAGGTTTCGACGAAGAAATATTCGAACGAAGCCTTCTTGTTCTTTATCTGTATAGGACTCTTCTTACGGAGTTCCTGTTGCTCCTTGTTCATTATTGTTATGCAATTTTTGCAAAGCTTTCAATATGATCGTCTATGTATTGAGCCACTTGCTCCATCCAATCCTCCTCATGTTCGACAAAACTGTCGTCAAGGTCATCGAATTGAGGATAGCGTTCGAACAATGACATGAATTCTTCATCCGTACAGTCTTCTGTCAGCTCGTCTTCATAGAGAAAGTACAACTTACGGGCCTTGTTGATGAGTGGGCCGAGGCCTTCTATCCCCCAAAGATTCATAATCTTTGCAAAAGGGTTGCGGAAGATAAAACCGCCATAGCCGTTGTGAATCAGCTGGATAAAGCCACCATCCATCACCTCTTCATGGAGGATGTTCCATGCAAGCAAGGCCACCTGGTCGGTCGACAATTCCGACATGGTCTCTGCCGTCAGTTCACCTCCGATGGCATCATCGATGGCTTTCACAAACACACCGACGAAGGCATCCATACCCTCTGAGGCTGCCTGACGCAGTGCACCGTCTTTTACGAATATTTCTTTCATTGTCGTTCTCTGTTTCCTTTTAGAATGCAAAGTTACTCATTTCTTCTGATATATGCAATGGTTTAACTTTTTTTCCATTCACAAAAGATAGTTTCGGCACTCACGAAGCAGCCTTTCGGTACCCACGAAGCAGCCTTTCGACACCCACGAAGCAGCCTTTCGACACCCACGAAGCAGCCTTTCGGTACCCACGAAACAGCCTTTCGACACCCACGAAGCTATCCTTCGGCACCATCGAACCATAGGACATGATGCCCAGACCCCACGTTCTTCGGATTACCATCGGAATCGGTACTGACTTCTGCCGAGCATCCAACAGGGACGTCAACCTCTATTTTCAATCCGTCCGCCGTTCTTTCCGTCCGAACACGAACAATGCCGTAATTGTTCTCACAGGAGCTTTCTGCCCAGTCAATGCCTGCAGGCAGATGGGGGCGGAGGGTAAGATTTCTTCCTGAGATTTCCTGCAAGCCACCCAACCAGCTGTATAGCCAGGTCAGCCCACCGCCAAACATCGGATGACAATGGGAGTTGCCACCATCCCATTGTTCCCAGGTAGTAGTTGCACCTTGTTTTATCCAATGGCCAAAGGATGGAAAGTCTGTCTTCCTGAAGGCTTCGACGGCCTCCTGCGCCATACCGTTCTTTGCTAAGACATCGAAGAAAAGACGAGTGCCAAAGATGCCTGTATAGAGGTGTCCACCGTGGGCTTTCAATTCACGACGGACCGTTGCAGCAACTTCATTCTTCCGATCATCAGGCAAGCCCATATCCATAGCAAAGAGATTACTTCCTGCACCTCCATAGGTCTTTTCAGTTTGATGGTAGAAACAGTGATGAAAAGCTTTCCAAGTGTTTGTCGATATGGTACGATAATGATTTGCATCTTCTGTCTTATCAAGAAGTTGAGATATTTTCGCCATCGCTTCTGCACAACGCCAGTAGAAATAAGTATGGACAAGAGCTTTTGAGGGCATCTCTGACGTCGGCGTACACCATTCGCCAAGATTGCACCACACCGACATATCATTCTTTGCTTCATAGCGTTGCTCCATGATTCCATCCTCGTTCACCCACTGACTGAAATAATCCATTAAAGCCAACATCGACGGATAGTTTTCTTCAAGAACCTGAAGGTCGGAATAATGGCGATAATAGGCATAAGGCATGAGAATCATCGCTGCACTCCAAGGAACGCCGCCACCACATCCCGGCTGCCAGGGGGCACCAAAGGGAACAAAGCCCGTGCGGGGATTCTGCGCCAGCCGCATGTCGGCAAACCATTTATAATATAATGAACGCGCGTTGAACGTACTCATTACCATATCGCATGCTACCTGTCCGTCACCCAAATAAGCTGCACGCTCACGATGAGGACAGTCGCTGATGATACTCCCATGGGCATTATCCAATAACGTTCGACACCAGATGTGATGAATCTTTGTCAGCAAGGTGTCAGAACAAGCAAAAGTGCCAGTCTGCCGAAGATCGCTGTTGACGGCTTCGCCTGTTACATCATCCTTACTCAATGGATAGGAAAGACCACTTATCCTCACCTTGCGAAAGACAAACCATGTGAAGCGCGGATGATAGTCTTCTGGGGCGCCACCACGCATCGTATAGATGTTTTCACCATTGGGGGACTCGCTCACATATTCGATGGTGATACGCTCTCCTGCCTTGCCCTTGAGGTTTCGAAGATGCACCCAACCGGATATTTCTTCACCGAAATCCACTTCATCAATGAAGGACTGATGAGAGCCGTCTGAGGATGGTTCCTCTGTATGAATAATGGAGACCGGATGATATACCTTAGCCACTCTGTCGGAGGGGCCCATTTGTGCTTCAAGGCGACCCTCAGGAGCAACAATGGGCACAGCTGGCATCCACTCTGGACGATTGAATGACAATGGATTGCACCAGTCAGGGTCAAAGCGTCGGGCATCATAATGCTCACCAGAATAGACACCATTCATGGTGATGGCACTGGGCTTCGTCAGCCAGGAGGAATCGGACATGATGACGTCATTCGTGCCATCTGAGTAAGTGACATGCAACTGAGCGATGAGTCGCGGCTGGCCGTATGGCATCGCAAAGGCATTGCCTGAATTGTAAAAGCCATTGCCCAGAAGAATACCTAAAGCGTGACGCCCTTCAGACAAATACGGTTTAAGGTCATAGCAGAGATAAAGGCAGCGATAACCGGAAAATTCATTGTCAATGGCAACCCGAGTGCGTTCGATGTCAGGTCTGTAACCATAATCGGTTTGATTGGGCACAAGGACATCCTCCCCCACTTTTTGCCCGTCTACATAACATTCAAAGTAACCAAGTCCACATAGATAGAGATGGGCCTTTAAAACGGGTTTCTCCATTAACAAATCCTTACGGAACAAGGGAGCGGATGGCGAGTTCTCATTCAGTTGTGATGAGGTAATCCATTGGGCCTTCCATTCATCGGGCGATAAGAAACCAACATGCCAGAAAGCAACATCGCTCCACGACGACCGCCGTCCGCGCTGATCCCACACACGGACTCGCCAATAGCAATCCTGGCCACTGTGCAAGGGCTTGCCACCGTAAGGAATGAGTACGCTATTCCCAGACTTCAGGCACCCTGTATCCCACAGGTCTGCCTTGCCACTCCTAAGCAACTCAACAGATGAAGCCACTTGCAACTGATAGGAAGTCTGTCGCTGGTTTCGCTCGTCCAATTCTGCCACATTCCACCAGGAAAGACGAGGTTGGACAACATCAACAGCCACCGGGTTTGCCAAGTTCTCACATGTCATGTTACATACCCTCAGCCGGGCCTGCAAAGGCAGAAGACATAACAACAGGAATAATAGGGACAGAAGCTGCTTCATGAAAATAAAAGACAAAGATGAAAAAAGAAGAACAAAAAGATCATATCACGACTGCAAAGTAGTGAACATCCTTATCAGTGAGGTTTTCAAACCAATGGCTATGGCCGATCGGGCAGTAATGAACCTCCCCGGCTTTAGCTTCTTCTACAAGACCATCATAATGGAATGTCATTGTTCCTTGAAGAATATAAATAACTTCACAATTCGCAGCGTGCTCATGCAGTCCCGACCTGGCACCTGGTTTTAGTATTGAGCGCATGATACGCGCGCGATCATCCATATAATTATGCGTGAGGAGTTCACCTTCACCACCTTTGAAACCGAAAATCTGCTCTTCGGTAATCCTTTGAAAGTCTATAATCATACCTTTACTTGTTTTTTCTGCAAATATACACAAAAAAAATAAAACAACAACTATTCGAAGACCACTTTTCGTTTCGCAACCGACAAATCATCCTTATATAGAGTCAACAAGTAAGTGCAATTTACCAGAAAATCATACCTTACCAGAAAATCAAGCCTTTCCTGAAAATCACCCCTTTTCATTGAAACAACAGCACAAGTTAACAATAGCCAATTTTTCTGTCATGTTTTTCCCATCAATCACCTCCCACCCTGAAAGTGTGCCTTGCGGTTCCACCGCAAGGTCTCCTAATGTCGTTTATCCACCCGATACGGCCACCTCTTTCCAGCCCAACGATAAGCCTGAATGAGGGAAACGAAAAAAAATCCTGACCTGTCAGTCTGACAAGTCAGGATCTCTGGAAAAAAGGCGGCTACCTACTCTCCCGCATTGCATTGCAGTACCATCGGCGCAAGCGGGCTTAACTTCTCTGTTCGGAATGGGAAGAGGTGGGACCCCGC
>JAFSRY010000030.1 GCA_017445845.1 Prevotella sp. | reverse complement strand
CAGCTCCATGCACCGGAGGGTGACGTAGAGATGAGTCTCTCCCGAAACGTCGAGGGGTCCTAAGAACCCGCTGTAGTAACGCCTCTGATGGGGTTCGTGGGCGATGATGAAGTCACGGGCAGCCTCCTTGGGCAGGCCGCAGACGGCGGGCGTGGGATGGAGTGTCGCCACCAGTTTGCCCAAGCCCCCCGGGTCGGCAAGTCGGAAGTGGAAGTCGGAGCGCAGATGGGCCAGATGTCCGGCCCGCTGGGTATAGGGCCCTTGCTCGTCAATGTCGTCGGCAAAGGGTTTCAGACACTGTTCGATGTAGGTGGCGACGTAGCGTTGCTCCATCATGTTTTTCTCATCCCATGTCACCCCATGTTCGTCCCAGTCGCCCGTACCCATATTCTGAGTTCCTGCCAGGGCCATCGTGTGATAGTGGCCATGAGTGGCTTCGAGCAGTACTTCGGGCGTTGCCGTCAACCAGCGTCCTGTCTGAGGGGTGCTGACAAGGGCTACCATCACCCGAGGGTAGAGGGCGCAAGCCCGGAAGAACAACGCCTCGGCATCGAAGTCCTGCGGAAGCGGCAATTCGACCGTTCGCGAGAGCACAATCTTTCGGAATCGTCCTTCGGTCAGCTGCTCATGGAAGAGGCTGAAAGGCCACGACGACTCATCGACCGAGGCTGTCGGCCGTTCGACCGACGAGACCGACGACTCTGCTGCCGGCAGGGCATATTGTTGTGTCAGACCTTCTATCAGCACAAGCGGACAGTCTGCCGAAATACTGAAGGGTGCGACGACAAAACCTTGCCGACCAGCCAGCTGCTCATAGTTCATGAACTCGCGCGGACGCCCTTCACGCTGGCGAACGACGGCATAGCGAGTGGCATGGGGAAGCCGATAGAAGACAAAACTCCCGTTCATGACTTTTTCGTTGCAATGATATAGTTTGTCACCTGAACGGTAGAGATGAGTTCGCCTTGTTCGTTCTCGATGTCTACCTGCCATTGGTGCAGGGTCTTACCTTGATGACGCAGATGGGCCGTTGCCGTCACCGTGTCGCCTTCCAAGACAGCCTTCACATGACTGCCCGTAACATTCACCCCCACCGCAATCTTGTCGGGACAAAGGGCCAGCGAGCCCACACCGGCCAGGTTCTCGGCCAAGGCCAGGGATGCTCCGCCGCTGAGAAATCCAAAAGGTTGACGACTGCGTTCGTCCACCAACATCCGTGCCTTACAGGTGTCTGGTTCGGGAGTTGACAGAAACTCCATGCCGAGCGTCGTCGACAAACTCGGCTGCTTGTAAATCAGTTCTTTTATTCGTTCGATATCCATAGATGGATGCAAAGATACGACTAAAAAAGCACAAAAGCAAATTTATTCGGTAAGAATTAGTGCAAAAAACTCACGTCGGTCCTATCCTTACAAAAGGAAAAACAAAGACACGCCGACGACGGAGATGATGGCACCGAGAACGTTTCTGAAGGTTATCTCCTGGCCGAAGAGCCAACGGGAGGGCAACAGGATGAGAATGGGAGTCGTGGCCATAAGTGTGGAAGCGATGCCGGCGGCAGTATATTGAACAGCCATCAGCGAGAAGCCCACTCCGATGAAAGGTCCTGAGAATACGGCAATGATCATGGCAAAGAGTCCGCGACGATTGCGGAAGCTGTCGGTGAAGGTAAGCTGCTCTTTGCGGAACTTCGGGCGCATCCAGTAATACCATGCCGTGAAGCACACCAAGCCTGCCATGCAACGAACGCTGTTGGCAGAGAACGGCAGATAGTCGACCACTTCGGGCAACAGCGATGCCGGCATGGATGCCTCGTAGGCATCGAGACCGAGCTTGCTGAGTACCAGGCCGAGTCCTTGTCCGAGTGCGGCACCGAGCCCGAAGAGAATGCCCTTTGTCGGCAGTTCCTTCTTGTCTACATGCCACACCGAGATGACAATACCCAACAGGGTGACGGTCATTGCCAGCAGTGCCGACCACGAGAGCATCTGTCCCAGCATGATCCAAGCCGAAAGGGCAGTGAAGGCCGGTGCCAGCGTCATGAAGAGCTGCCCATAGCGCGAGCCGATGGTGAGATAACTGTTGAACAGGCACCAGTCGCCGAAGAAATAACCGACGACACCACTCATCAGCAGCCACGTCCAAGCCTCGCCGGAAGCATACTGAAGACCCATCGTGCCCGAACAGCATCGCATGAGTAAGACGGAAAGAACCAAGGCCAAAGCCATGCGCCACACGTTCATTACAAACACACCCAGCCGGCGGCTCGCTATCTCACTCGCCAAGGCGGCAACCGTCCACGAACAAGCCACGCCCAGCGATATCACCTCTCCTAAATATTGCATCGTCGTCTAATGTAATGAGAAAGGAGGAATGACCTTCAGGCAACCTCCCAACTTCTCTCAGGATGCAAAAGTACGAAATAAAAAGAGAAATGAGAAGGGAGAACAGAGAAATCTGCGTGAATAAGCACTTTTTAACCTTTCATCTTCCGCTCTTTCCGACTTTTCTTCGTAATTTTGTAATCAAATTGGTGATAAATTGATTATTCAACTTTCGGCAGTTAATGACGTTTAAGAAATTGAGCAAATGCGAACCGAAGGTCGACGAAGTCAAACTTTAGTTGGTTATAAACAAGAAATATACAAACAAGAGAACCATGAGAATAAAACAGCTTTTATTGGGGCTTATGCTCATCATCGGAGTTACGGCTACTGCCCAGACCGCAGAAGATGTAATGCTTCTGAAGAACCCAACCACCAACAAATGGGGCTATGCCAATAAGAAGCAGGGCAAAAACAGCCCGATCCGAGGCT
>JAFSRY010000029.1 GCA_017445845.1 Prevotella sp. | reverse complement strand
GTGTCCAGCATGGCCGGAGTGTCAACAAAAACAGCACGGCTTTTTCGCTTGTGTCTATTGATTCAGTACGACTACAAAACAACTGTCTACTATTTCAGCTAATGAAGAGAAAAAGTGTCTAGTGAAATCAGGAAAAGTCAAATAGCCTATTTTACCGACCAAAATAGCCTATTTTACTTTGCAATATAGTCTATTTTACTGACCAAAATAGCCTATTTTACTGACCAAAATAGCCTATTTTATATTATCGATAGCCGCAATCGGCATCAAGAGAAGCCTTTTTCGGCAGTTAGGATAGCGAGTTTCAGGGTTCAGAAGAACTGGACTGGACATGCAACCATGCAAACTATCGCTACAACGCTTCAGATAACAGTAGCAGACATCTTATTATGGACCGAAACGAAAACCATTCAGATTTTGTCTGTGATGTCTATGGAGGTCAATGGAACGATGCGTTCTCCCTGACACAGACGATAACGGGGCTTCCCGAGGGAAAGTATCGAGTGAAGGTGCAGGGATATAACAGAGATGGTGATGCTGCCGCCAAGCGCATCGTATTCGGTGACGAGACAGGCATAGTAAGCGAAGAGTTAAACGTGAAGAGTGAAAAACTCGCTCCCGCCTACAACCTGCAGGGTCAGCGTGTCAGCGAAGACTACAAGGGCATCACGATAGTAAAAGGTAAAAAGGTGAAAAAGTAGACAAGTAAACAAGTTAAATGATAAAGGTAATCATAGTTGCTCATGACTTGTCAACTTAAAGATATAGCTAATAATGTAACTCAAAAACCATATAAAGAAATGAACAAAAGACTTTATACAGCACCCGCAACGGAAATAGTGGCGGTGCGCATCCAGAGCCAGTTGCTCGCCGGCAGTACCGTCGGAATAGAGAATAATAAGGTTGATGGTAATGATGCCTTTGGAAAAGGTG
The DNA here is from genome assembly GCA_017445845.1 of Prevotella sp. GTDB lineage: Bacteria > Bacteroidota > Bacteroidia > Bacteroidales > Bacteroidaceae > Prevotella. Next base: position 18,761 of record JAFSRY010000029.1, on the reverse strand, counting down.
CCAGCTGGGATGACGAAGACATGTAGTGTCATTCCCTCTTAACCTGGCGGTGTTAATACTGCCGATGATGAGAAAAAGACCATTTCAATGCCCTTCGAGGGGGCGGTGGAATGGTCTTTTTCTTTATTGGTGTCCGGGGACATTTCCTTTTAGGGTCAGCGTGCACGGAGTTGCCAGAAGGCGACGGCTGCGGCTGCTGCAACATTGAGGGAGTCGACGCCGTGGGCCATCGGTATTCGGGCGACATAGTCGGTCGAGGCGATGAGGTCGTGGGGCAGGCCGTCGCCCTCGGTGCCCATGACGATGGCGAGACGGGGCTCGCCTGTGAGGGTGGCATCGTCGATAGGCACGGAGTCGTCGGTGAGGGCCATGCTGACGGTTTTAAATCCATACTGCCGGAGCGAAGACAGGTCGTCGTCGAGCCAGGTCCAGGGAACAAGGAAGACGCTGCCCATGGAGACGCGCACGGCCCGACGGTTCAGCGGGTCGCAGGTGTCGCGGGTGAGGAGGACGCCGTCGATGCCAAGGGCTGCCGCCGAGCGGAAGATGGCTCCGATGTTGGTGGTGTCGACGACGCCTTTGATGACGACGAGGCGACGGGCCTCGCGGCAGATGTCGGCCACGGGGGGCTGTGTGGGACGGCGCATGGCACAGAGCACGCCTCGCGTCAGCGTGTAGCCGGTGAGAGTGGAGAGCAGTTCGCGGGGACCGGTGTAGACGGGTCTTCCGCGGCGTTCCATCTCTGCCACGATGTCGGCAGCATCGCCTTCGATGTGGCGTTGCTCACACAGCAGCGACACGGGCTCGCAACCCTGGGCAAGGGCTATGCGGATGACTTTTGGACTCTCGACGATGAAGACTCCTTTGGCAGGCTCCAGACGGTTGCGTAGCTGTGCCTCGGTGAGGGTGCTGTACACCTCAAGGCCTGGCTCTTTTAAGTCGGCGAGTTGACGAGTCATGAGTAATTAATAATTAGTAATTAGTAATTATGATTACCTTTTCACTTTTTGGGGTGGTTTGGTAGATTGGTGGATTTTACTTTTTCTGGTAGGTAACTTTCCTAAACGGCTAAACGACCAAACAACTAATCTACCAAACGACTCACTTCTTCGATGGTACCGTTGAAGGGGCCGTTGTGTTCGAGTTTCAGTGTGCACATGGCGGCGGCAAAGCGGCCTGCCGAGGCGTAGTCCATGCCTAAGGAACGACAGTAGAGGTAGCCGGCAGAATAGGTGTCGCCGCAGCCAGTGGCATCGACGATTTCGCGAGGCTCGTAGGCTGGGATGTCGTAGAACTGTCCGTCGACGAGGATGATGCTGCCCTCGCTGCCCAAGGTGACGATGACTTCCCTCACACCCCATCGCGCCAGCTGCAGGGCTGCCTCGCGGGGGTCGGTGAGGCCGGTGATGACTTCCATCTCGCGCTCGTTGACCTTGATGATGTTGGTGCAGGCAAGGATGTCGAGTTTGTCGCGCCAGTCGATGGGATGAACATCCTCACCGCGTACTTCGCGAAGGTAGCCTTGTGCATCGATGGAGATGCGGCCTTTCCGAGAGAGTTCTTTCACTACTTCCGGGGCGAAGTCGTCGGCCAGGAGCGTGCCGAGGTGATAGATGGTGGCATCGAGCTCTCTGACTTCCTCGAGAGTGAAGGCATCGGCCTTGGCCAAGACGCGCTGGGTGCGCTCGTTCTGGTTCTCACCGTATTTGTTTTCGAAGAACACCGTATGGCGGCTGGGAAACACTTTCACGTCGATGCCTGCCTGGCGCATGTCGTCGACGGCCTGCATGTCTTCTTCTGCCAGCTTCGTCACCAACTGGAACGGCACTTTCTTGGGAAGACTGTTCAAGGCATAGGAGAAATAGAACGAGGTGCCGCCCGACATATAGACGGTCTGTCGGGGTGTGATGATTTTGTCGCGGGTGATGTGCCCGATGCAGCAGATGTCTGTCATATAAAAATGAGGAATGAGTAATGAGTAATTAGTAATGAGTAATTAGTAATTATGATTACCTTTATCATTTAACTTGTCTACTCGTCAACTAAAAGTAATAACTTGTTTACTTGTCTATTTGTTTACTTGTCTACTTGTTAACCTTTTTACCTGGGTGCTACTCCCCAAATATTACTTGTATGAGGGTTTGTCCGACGGCACCGAGGGTGTTGGCGTCGATATGGTCCATCGTGTCGTGGATGGTGTGCCATGTGGGTCCGAATGAACTTTCGGAGCAGTCGGGATAATAGGGGATGATGTCGATGGTGGGGATGCCTGCCACTTGGTTCATGGGCACATGGTCGTCGGTGACTCCCGTGCCGTCGCGTCGGGGGAAGTAGCTGTCTTTCCCGACGGCTTTGGCTGCGCGCCATACCTTGCGGACGATGTTGGAGGCGTAATAGCGCGAGTAGGCTTCCTGATAGAAGCGGGCTCCTTCGCCGCCTACCATGTCGAGGAGGATGCCGAAGAGGTAGCTTTTCTGTCCTTCGCCCTTTGTGGCTGCATATTGGCTGGCCCAGTGCTGTGCGCCCAACGCCCATGAGTCGGGGTCGTCGTCCTGGTCGCTCCACTGAGGCGTGCCCCAGTCTTCAGCGTCGAAGCATACGAAGTCGATGCCGAGGTTGGGGCCTTGGGGGGTTGTGGAGAGAAGGCGGGCGAGTTCCAGCATGACAGCGACACCCGAGGCGCCATCGTTGGCAGCCATCACGGGTTGTTTCCAGTTGGCTTCGTCGTGGTCGTTGTCGGCCCAGGGACGGCTGTCCCAATGGGCAGCGATGACGATGTGCTGCTGGGCTTCGGGCTGATAGCTGGCGATGATATTGGTGGCGTGGAGCGTCGTGCCGTCGTAGCCTGTGAGGTCGGCCGACTGTTGTTCTACGCTCAGGCCATATTCCTGAAACTTACCGACTATCCATTGGCGGCACTGCTCATGGGCCTGCGAATTCATCGTGCGGGGACCGAAGGCACATTGGTCGGCACAGAACTGATAGGCTGAGTCGTTATTGAAGGTCGGTCCGACAGGCTCTTGCTTCTCGATGTCGTCGACGGCGGCAAGGGCGCGGCTCTCCTGCCAGCTGTCGATAAGTGGACGGAGGGCATAGGCGAGGATGAAGAGGCCTGCCACGAGGATGATGAGGGTGCGTGTCACGAGGGTCTTCTTTTTCATTATCTTCTTATTGCGATTTGCTATAGCGTTACTATATACATTTTGTGTATTACTGGATTTTCTTAAGAATAGGTTCGCTTGCCTTGTGAATGATGCCTCCTGAAGTTACGGACTTGTCGCATTCGATTACATTTAAACTAATAGCACCATTATTCTTTTTATCAAGTGCTAAAGAATATATCTCATTGAAAAGTTGATTGTCAAAGATAGAAAATTGTCCGACCTCTGGCCAACTGATGTCAATTTTCCCAAGAGACACTTTTTCGTCTCGACTATAAGTCGTAACAAAAGTCAAGTCTACCTGTGTAAGACCATCTAATTTTGCAATAAATCCTTTTGGGCGAGTGATGACAATTGTTTCGAAAGTATCGTTGTTTTCGTCGGAAGAATAACAGGAAAGGTAGTATTTACTCACATTCGTTGTTATTTCTATGTCATATATGTTTTTACCGTAATCATGAGGGTATTTTGTTGCTTGCGTCATCCATGACAAATCTTGTGTTTGAAAATCGAATAAAGATTTTACTCCGACTTTTCTATCAGGAATGAGTGTTCCTTTTACTTGTTTTATTTCAAAAGCTTTGTTTTTAGGTGACAGAGCAAAAGATCGCAGGTCTTCAACTATTTCATTTATGCAAATATCTTTGTATTCTGTTAGGTTGATTTTCGAATATTCCAACTTTCCCCAACTTACCCCGTCGTCTCCAATGATTTTAAAGGTATAGTCGGTAAGGTTTTCAACACAATTGTTAATCGTCCCCCATCCGTTAATATCACAATCGCTAAAGTTGACAGATTCTATAGTCGTTGTATCGTTATCATTATCCAAGTACCAAGCCCTCAAAGGCAATCGGCTTATCCGGGGATAATTTTTACCATGGACAAACTTCCATTTTTTATTGCTTTGGGCCGTAATGGGAATCACTGCTACAAGACATAAACTTATAATTGTAAGTTGAACCGCTTGCTGATAGATTTTTAGTGCAGTTGTTTTTTCTGTTGTTTTCATAATCTTGATAATTAACGAAATTGATATTTGAACGCTTGCTGAGGACAGATTGCCATTCCCATTATTTGCAGCAGAAACCTTTAGAGTAGACAAGGTGGAGTGTGCTTCTGCCTTCGGGGACAAAGAAGACAGAAAGATTGAACTCCCCACAGACAGCAAAGTTGAGGACTACTTTGTTATTTTGCTTGCGGGTAGGATAAGTGTGTGTCGGAACGAGAATTGATTCGGATGAGGGATGCCAACTGAAGGCGGCGTAAGGTTCGTTTGGTATGCAGAGTAGTTTTTTAACGGCACTTCGGTCGACTTCTAAGGTCATCACACCAATGTCTTGGTATTTGAAGTCACCGATATAGCGGATGCCACTACTCTGCATCTCTATGGTCCGTAGGCCCACATAGTGCTCAGTGGGTATTGCTTCACCAGTAGTAAACAGAAGCATACCCTTGGAGACGTGATACTTCTGAAGCAACTTGTCAAGATAGAGTGTCACACAGATGCTGCCAAATTCTTCTTTCCACAATTCACTTTCCACACCGTCTTCTTCGGCGGCAAAGAAACCATGTCCTGCTTCTTGCAGCAAATGGGTAAAGTCGGTTTGTTCCATGAAAGGAGGCGTCTGCATGGGTTTGGGATGCAGGGCAGGGACTTCTCCTTCTGTGGGCTTGAAAGTCTTCTTAAACAGATTGAACATGTGTCGTTGTGGTTTATGTTGTAAAAGGAATATTAACTGCCTTTATATTGTTGCACCAGCTCCATCAGTCGCAGCCAGTTGCCACCCCATATTTTTTCAATATCGCTTTCGCTGAAGCCTTCACGGAGCAGGCGACGGGTGAAGAGTGTGAGCTCGGATGCATCGGCAAGGCCATTGATGCCACCGTCGCCGTCGAAGTCGGTGCCCAAGCCTACATGGTCGATGCCCATGATGTCGACGGCATGGTGCAGGTGGCGCATGAGGTCATCGATGGAGGCATCGCCCTCGGTGGTTAGGAAGCCCGGATAGAGTGTCAGCTGCATGACGCCGCCACGGTCGGCCAGGGCACGCATCTGCTGGTCGGTGAGGTTTCGCGGATGGTCGCAGAGGGTACGGCAGTTGCTGTGGCTGCAGGCGATGGGTGTCGATGAGCACTCCAAGGCATCATAGAACGATGTCTCGGCGGCATGGGAGAGGTCGACGATGAGTCCCTGACGGTTCATCTCCCTTACGACCTCGCGGCCGAAGGGTGACAGTCCGCCCCATGTCTGACTGCCGCGTGCGGAGTCGCAGATGTCGTTGTCGCCATTGTGGCAGAGCGTGATATAGGTGATGCCTCGGTCGGCAAAGTGTCGGATGTTCTCAAGGTTTCCTTCCAGTGCCTTTCCGTTCTCGATGCCCAAGACAATGGATTTCAGTCCGGCCTGTTTGTTGTGCCAGAGGTCGTCGGCGGTGCGTGCCAATGCCACATGGGCGGGATTGTCGGCAACGATACGTTCCACCTGATTGAAGATGTTGTCGGCATAAGCCCGGGCCGGTGACGCATCGTCCTGTGGCAGATAGGCCACCATGGTGACAGCATCGAGACGGCCGTCGGTCATCTTATGGAGGTCGACGAGGATGCGCGGGTCGCGACGGGAGAAGTCGACCTGCTGTGGGAAGAACATCGGGGTGTCGCAGTGGGAGTCGAAGGTCAGAAAGCGGTTGTGAAGGTCTTTGGCTTTGGCGAAGAGCGATGCTTCGTCGACGAGCCAACGGAATATCTTCCTGCCCTCTTCGCCTAACCATTCGGGATGCCATTGCACCCCGAGCATGGGTTTATGCTCACGGCTCTCGATGGCTTCGATGATGCCGTCGGGAGCTGTGGCAACAGTACGGAAGTGGGGTCCGGGGTCTTGGACTGCCTGATGGTGGAAGGAGTTGACGGGCATCGACGCTACCTTATATATATTATATAATGTGGAGCCGTCGACGATGTCGATGGTGTGGGTGGGCATTTCGCGTGATGCCGCCTGCGAATGTTTCAGGGTTGCCTGAGTGCTGATGTCCTGCATGACGTGTCCGCCCGAGGCAATGGTCAGGGTCTGCAGACCGCGGCAGATGCCGAGGATGGGCAGCTGGCGCTCAGTGGCCAGCCGGGTAATCATGAGCTCGGGGTAGTCGCGCTCGGCATTGATGCTGCCTAACGCCGGCTGTGGCTGCTCGTCCTGCCAAAGGGGGTTGATGTCGGCACCGCCCGTGAGGAGCAGTCCGTCGATGGCTTTCACGGTGTCGGCGATGACATCGGTGTCGGCCACGGGTGGGATTATCATGGGGATGCCACCTGCCTGCACGACTTGCTTATAGTAGCGGTCGCGCAACGATGCGTCGCCGTCGGTATAGTTGGCGGTGATGCCGATGACGGGTTTGTGTTGCCGGCGGGGCAATGCGTCGTGGAGTGGGGTGAGATGAGCTTCGAGGTTGAAAGACAGCATGGGTCGATGAAAGTTTAAAAGGCTGCGACACATGAGTGGTCGCAGCCTATGATAAGTATCGGACGATGGTTAGTCCTTGACGATGTCGACAAGTTCGACAACGAAGATAAGTGTCGAATAAGGTTTGATTTCCTTGCCTGTCTGACGACTTCCGTAGGCCAGTTCCTGCGGGATGTAGAGTTCCCACTTTGAGCCGACGGGCATCATCGTGAGGGCCTCGGTCCATCCGCGGATGACTTGGTTTACACGGAATGTGGTGGTCTGCGGGTCGCGCTTGTAGGAGCTGTCGAAGACGGTGCCGTCGATGAGGCGGCCTTCGTACTTGACGGTCACCTTGTCGCTCTCTGTCGGAACCGGTCCCGTTCCTTTGGTGATGACTTTATACTGCAAGCCGCTTTCGGTGGTGACAACTCCTTCCTGTTCGCGGTTGTTGACGAGCCACTGCAGGTTGTGGATGCGATAGGCTTCGTCCTTTTGCTCTTTGACAGCCTTCGAGCGGGCTTTGGAGATGTCGGTGGCTGCCGGCATGTTCATCACGGTGGTGTCCTTCTTCACTGCTGCCAGGAAGGCTTGGGTGAAGATGTTGGCATTGATGGAGTCGCCAGTGCCGGCAAAGGTCTCGGTGACTTCGGGCAGTATGCGCTGCTCGAAGAGACTGGCAATGGTGAGGGCAGCCTGACGTGCCTTGAACGACGGCTCGTTGCTCTTGCCGAGGGTCTCCTTGAAGACTTCGGTGAAGGTGCCGATCTGGTCGGCACCGACCTGGAACTGGCGTTCGATATATTCCAGCAGTCCGTCGGCGGCGGCATAGCCTAAGGCATAGCTCAGGGTGTCGCCCGATGACAAGATGGGAACAGGCGTCTCGACCGTTGCCACCGCGGCGGCTTTATCCTTTTTCTTGCTTTTCTTCTTGTCGGCAGAAGCCGTCATGAAGGCGGCACTGACAACCAATGCAAGAGCAAGCAATGCTATTTTCTTCATGGGTCAGCTGATTATTTCTCGATGCCGAGCAGCTCGACGGTGAAGACGAGGGCTGAGAAAGGCTTAATCTTGTCAGAACGGTCGTTGTCGCCGTAAGCGAGTTCCTGCGGGATGTAGAGTTCCCACTTCGAGCCGACGGGCATGTGGACGAGGGCTTCGGTCCAACCCTTGATGACTTGGTTGGCGCGCATCTTGGCAGACTGGCCACGCTCGTAAGAGCTGTCGAAGACGGTGCCGTCGATGAGGCGGCCTTCGTAGTTGACTTCTACGAGGGAGGTGTCGGCAGGGATGGCACCCTTACCTTCGGTGATGACTTTATACTGCAGTCCGCTGGGAAGTGTTACGACACCTTCCTTCTTGGCGTTCTCGGCGAGGAACTTCTCACCGGCTTCGCGGTTGGAGGCATAGGCCTTCTCAATGTGAGTCTTCTTGATTTCGTCCATCTTGGTCTGGAACGTGGTGCGGGCAACCTCCTGGTTCATGAGGGTGGTGTCATTTTTGATACCGCTGACGAAACCAGCCAGGATGTTCTTCAGAGAGACGGTCTGCGTGGAGTCTTCGCCGAAGATTTCACCATTGATACCTTTCACCCACTGGCGGGCAATCTGCTGACCAATCTGCACACCGGCATAGTAGGCAGCCTGCTTCTTGTCGTCACCGGCATTGGCTCCTTCGTTCAGACCCTTGATGAAGGCTCCGATGTAGGCAGAGTCGATGCCCTGATAGTTGAAGTAATCCTGAATGCCCTGCGACTGAGCCAGGCCAAAGGCGTAGCTGAGGGTGTCGACATCACTCTTAAGGTTGGCCTTAGGAGTCTGGTTGCAACTGGTTGTGAATGTAGCGGCAGCAATGGCTGCGACGGCCACGAAAGCTAATTTTTTCATTGTCTTTTCTTTTTTATTTTAATGGTTACTGTCAATTCTTGATGGTTGTCTTTAAAGCACCTCGATGAGTTCTACATCGAAGATGAGTGCGGCGAAAGGAGGAATGCTGCTGCCTGCGCCACGCTCGCCGTAGCCGAGGTGATAGGGGATGAAGAAGCGATACTTGCCGCCTTCCTGCATGAGCTGCAAGCCTTCGGTCCAACCGGCGATGACGCCGTTGAGGGGGAAGGTGGCGGGTTCGCCTCGCTGGATGCTGCTGTCGAAGAGCGTACCGTCGACCAGCATACCTTCATAGTGGCACTTCACCTGGTCGGTGGCCTTCGGCCGGCGGCCGTTGCCTTGGCGGATGACCTGATACTGTAGGCCGCTGGCTGTCACCTGCACGCCTTCTTTCAGGGCGTTGGCAGCCAGATAGTGTTCGCCTTCTTCCTTGGCGGCCTTGAAGCGTTCGGCAGCGGCGGCGCGCTGTTTCTTCTCTTGTTCTGCAAAGAAATTCTGAACAAGCTGCTGGGCTTCTGCGTCGCCAATCTGAGGGGTCTTACCCGCAACGATATCTTTGATGGCCTGTGCAAAATCGTCAATGTTCAACTCTTTGGCACCCATGTCGCACAACTGGCGGCCGATGCCCAATCCTAATGCATAGCTGACTTTGTCCATTAATTGTGTCTGTTATCTTGTTAAACGGTTGCAAACTTTCAAAGCGGGCACAAAGTTACATAATTTATCGCATAGCAAGGCTATAAACGATGAAAATTTACATTTATTTAATGTAAGTAATGATTAAATAGCAACTTAGGAGGCGTTTCCCCGATACTTGGCACGGTGATTTCTTCCGTCCGTTGGGGCCGACAGAATTTGGTAATCGTATTAACAAGCACATGTAAGCCTCACATCAACCATTGATCATCAGCTTATCAACCATTGATCATCAGCTTATCAACCATTGATCATCAGCTTATCAACCATTGTTAATCGGCTTATCAACCATTGATAACACCCTTGCCAGTGGTTGATAACAATCCCGATGCTAAGAATCGGGCATGTCAGAGGCAGAAGATGCGTTCCATCATCTGCCATTTCTCATCGCTCGTGGCATCGGCAGAACAATCCTGGAACAGCGACATATAGGTTTCCCATTCCTGCTGGCGGGGTAGGGTGGCAAGGCGGCTCATCGCCTCATCCCACTGGAAGTCCAGCGGGGCATCGACAATCATCATGAGGCGGTGGCCCAGGAGGAAGATCTGCATGTCGAGAATGCCGACGGCCTTGATGCCCTCGATGATTTCAGGCCACACCTGTGAGTGGCGGCGTTTGTACTCGGCAATCAGTTCGGGGTTGTCGCGAAGGTCCATTGTCTGGCAGTAGCGCTTGACGGGCTGGCCATAGTCTTTTACTTTGTATCCTTCCATAATGTCGTATTTAAGAGGGGGTATTCCGAAGACTATGGCTCATGCTTCAGTTTCTTCATGAGGTCTTCGGTGGTTAGGTTTCGGGCTACGATACGGCCTTTCTGCAAGAGGATGTTCTCGGTGTGAGAATAAATGCCCAGCTGGCGGGCCAGTCCTCCGTTTTGCATCTGTTCATCGCAGACGATGATGAGGCGGTTGAGAGAGTCGCGCCTGGCCAGTGAGATGCATGTCTTCAGACTGCCGTCAAGCGAAAGGCTGAGTATTTTCAGTGAATCGTGGCGGGCTTTCAACTCGGTGTTTATCCGACGTTGCAGGGCGATACTCTCATAATTCCATGAGGCCCAGGTGACGATGGCGACAGTAGGGGCTTTGGCCAGTTCGTCGGAGGTGACGGCCTTTCCATGTATGTCTGTCGTCGTAAAAGAAGGCAGCCTCTTTCCGACTTCCGTGGCGGCAAGGTGTTCGGTGTGCTTTGACAGTCGGACCAGGTAGCCGTTGTCGGGCTGCGACTCGTGCATGAGGTTGATGAGGCGATGGGCTTCGTCGTAGTTGACGGAGTCGCCCTGCAGGAAGTAGCGTCCTACGAGATAGGTTCCGATGATGGACTGGGGGTGGTCTTCTATGAACTGTCGGGCATAGTCCAACTGTTCGGGCGGTGATGCCGTGGAGAGCTGGTCGCGCAGGCGGTTCATGAGTTTATTCTCATCAGTGCCGTTCACCTTCATTTCACGAAGGTGGGTGACGTCGCCCTTGATACTTACGTCTTTGCCTGGCTCAGCAAAGATAGGCTGTTCCGAATAGTTAGGGAAGACAAGGACGAGGATGCCGGGGCGGTTGAGGTTGAGTGAATAGGTGAAACGTCCGTTCTGCAATCGGACGGTGTCGATGCCTTCGATGATTTCGTCGGGACTGTAAAGATAGAATTCGCCTTGGTTGATTTGTGTAAAGCGGGCGTCTATCTTAAAGCGCTGTGACTCGCCTTCACAAGCGGTGAGAAGAAAAAGAAGGAGAATAAACAGCCCAACCCCTCCCCAAAGGTGGGGAGTTGAGTTAGCCTTTCTTGTTGTATGTATTTTCTCGGTTATCATATCAATTAGTAAAAGCTAATCCAACTCCCCTCCTTTCGGGAGGGGTTGGGTGTGTGGTTCAGATTGGGGGTGTGCTATATCCCTTTATCTTATTTCAGCACGTCCAGCTCGTGGTCGTTATCAGCATAGCTCTTGAGGGCCGGGTTCTTCTGAATGGCCTCATCGAGGTATGACTTGGCGGCCGACTTGTTACCCTTGCGGGCAGCAACAAGAGCGCGGAGGTAGCTGGTCATGGCATCGGGCTGCTCGATGGCGTCGAGGGTAGCGATGGCACCGTCGTAGTTCTTGTTCAGCAACTGAGCCAGGGCGGCACTGTTGGTCTTAAGACCCTGGAAGTCAGCTTCAGCCTGAGCAAAGTTACCCTTGGCAATAGAAAGGTTACCGAGAGCCTGGCCGACAGAGGCAGCACCGCTGGCGCGGGCAATGTCGTTTTCAGCGGCAGAAAGGTTGCCGTCCTTCAGGTTCATCAGACCGCGGTTGGCGAATGCTTCAGCAGCCTTCGGGTCTGCCTTCAGAGCCTGCTCGACATAGTTCTTTGCGGCAGCTTCGTTGCCCTTTGCCATTTCGATGACGGCGAGGTTGTTCAGTGCGCGATAGTCCTTCGGGTCTTTCTTGGCAGCTGCCTTATAGATGGCTTCCTGCTGGTCGATGTTGTCAACCAGTGTGGCTGCATAGAGCAACTCCTCGACAGACAGTACGGAAGGATCGGTAGCAGCCTGCTTGACAATCTGGTCGTCGCTGCGGCCTACAACTTCATAGTTGATGGTCAGGCGGGCACGACGCAGTTCGGGCAGCACGCCGTCAGCGAGTTCCTTGAAACCGGCCGACATGTTGCGGATCTGCTGCTCACGCTCCTGCGGGTCCTTATACATTTCGAGAACGCGGATGATGACATCCTTGTCTTGGAGGTTGGAAGCGGCAACGAGCTGCTTGAAGCCGTCCCAGTCCTCAGCGGTATAGTGAGCATCGATAGGAGCTTCGACACCCGTCTCGGAGAGCTGCTGCTTCACATAGTCTTCAGAAACATTCTGACGCTTGTTGGCCAGACGGTCGTTGAAGTCGAAACCACCTTCAGGTGAGGCGTATGCTGCAATCTCTACGTTCTGGACGTTGAGGCCTTCGCGGTCGGCATTGATCTTCTTCAGCATGTTGACAAATTCGGAAATGCTGTTCGATGCCAGTTCGCTCTTGCGGAGCTTGGCTTCGTTGATGAGGAACTTGATGTTGGCTTCCTGCTTTTCCTCGCGGATGCGCTGGAAGGCATCGGTGGCCTTGCAACCACCACCGTTAGAAAGAATCTGCTTGTAGAGTTCGCTGGTGGCAACGACGCCAGTGGCAACCTTTACATCGGGGACGCTGACTTCCTTCTTGCCAACGCGAGCCTTGAAGGTCAGATAAAGATCGCTGCTCTCAAGAGCGTCGGTGTAGTCGAATACGGACTTCATGGCATAGCGGCCGCCCATGCGATAAGAGATGGTCTGGTCGTTGCCCTGTACTTTTTCGCCTTGGAAGGTAGCAGCCTGGCCCTTCACAACGTCATTGGTGAGGTTAGAGCGAAGCTCGGGAACCACAGTGACGACAGCCTTCTTCTTCATATACTTCTCGGGGAAGACACCGTTGATGGTGGCCTCTACTTCTCCGGCTTTTGCCTCGAGGGGATTAGGGGTCACAGTAAAATAGTCGGCAGACAGAGCTCCCAACTTACTTGAACACGAGGACAATGCGGCAACTGCTGCAGCTGCCATGCAAAGAATTTGATATTTGCGCATAACGATAAATAAAATATTATAATGTTTTTTCATCTTTCTCTCTGGCGAAGGGCTGTAATGGCTCCTTCTGTGGAAGCCTTTAAAAAATGCTTCCTTGAAATACTGCCCATGTGCCGCGAGCGGGACTCGAACCCGCACAGCCATCACTGGCCAAGGGATTTTAAGTCCCTCGTGTCTACCATTCCACCATCGCGGCCCTGCAGCCTGCAACTATTGGCAGAGCGGAAAACGGGACTCGGACCCGCGACCCCAACCTTGGCAAGGTTGTGCTCTACCAACTGAGCTATTTCCGCAAATTTGGATGCAAAGTTACGGCTTATTCTTCGAACAACCAAACCTTTTTACACATTTTAATATATAAAGTCGCCTACGGACCTGATATATTGTATGCTCTAAGCGCGTGAAGGGGATTATTTGACTTCCACCTCAGCCAGACTGCTGCTACCCTTATAGGAAGTCAGGAAGGCTTTGGCAGTCCCGACACGCAGGTTCATGTCGAGTCGGACGGGGACGTGGCTGTCGTTGTCGGTGACGAAGAACCTGACGATTTCCTGCAGCTTTCCTTTTTCCTTTTCGAGATAGGAGAGTTGCAGACAGCGGTATTTTTTCCCGTTGTCGGCTTTGACGGTTGATTTTCCAAGGTATTTGATGGTGACGGTTTCTATTTTGTGTCCGTCAACCATGTCGAAGTCGATTTTGTGTCCTTTCTGCCAGCCTGTCGGGTCGAAGCCGCGGGCCCGCTCGAACATGGTTATCATGTCGTAGACCCATTCCTTGGGCGTTTGTTCGCGGTATTCGTGCTTGCCCTTGCTCGTCAGCTGGTGTTGGCGCACATGCTGGCGGCCGACCGAAGGGTAGTCGTAGAAGACCTCATCGACATAATAGCGCTTGCCTTCGCGGGCCCCCTTTCTGTAATAGACCGGTGTGACGGCTTGGTCGGCGGGCGAATCGTCGGACAGGAGATAGTAGCACAGCAGGGTGTCGCGCATGATGAAGTATTGGTCGGCTTTGTCGCTGCCGCGAGTGGTGAGGGCCGTGCAGTAGACCTCTTGCCCGTTGTAATTCTTCTTGACGGTGGACATCGAGGCAGTTCCGGCTTTCAGCCACACAAACTGCCAGTTATAATAGAGGTTATAAGTGACTTCCTCCCCGTCCCTAAAGGAGATTGGACCCTGTGCCTGTGTCGTGATGACGACGAGCAACAGGGTGGCAGTGAGGATAAGGTGTCGTTTCATCGTGAATCCTTTCTTTAAAGATGTTACCTGATGTTTAGACGCACGAGAAAAGGGAATGTTTAACCCGCCTATAATGTTATCTCTGCCGAACCGAAGCAACGATGGTAGTCGCTGTCGTAGAGCACGCAGAACTGTCCTGGTGCAACCCCCTGGATGATGGCCTCAGAGTGTACTCGGTAGCGGTCGCCTTCGCCGGTAGGTTCGAGCGTTGCGTGGTGCCAGTCGGGGGTGTGGCGAATCTTGAAGGTGATGTCTCGCGGCAGTGTGCAGGGAGTCAGCTGATGGATGCCGTGGATGAAGAATTCGTCCTTGAAGACCTTTATCGGCTCATAGCCGTGGGTGACGTAGAGGGTGTTGCTTTCCATATCTTTCTTGATGACGTTCCACGGTCCGCCGCCCAGGCCGAGTCCTTTGCGTTGTCCGATGGTATGGAACCACAGGCCGCGATGTTCTCCGAGGATGCGACCGGTCTCCAGTTCCACCACCGGGCCCGGCTTTTCGCCCAGATAGCGGCGCACATAGTCGTTATAGTTCAGTTTCCCGAGGAAGCAGATGCCCTGCGAGTCCTTGCGGTGGGCATTCACCAAGTGTTCTCGTTCGGCTATTTCGCGGACCTCTTCCTTTCGCATGTGACCGATAGGGAAGAGGGCTTTCTGCAGTTGCCATGGATAGATTTGTGCCAGAAAGTCCGTCTGGTCCTTAATGGGGTCGGGGCTGGTTGTGAGCCATTTCTGCCCGTCTATCCATTCGGTCTGGGCGTAATGGCCGGTGGCAATGAGGTCGTAGTCGTGGCCGCGCTTTTCGTCGAAGGCCCCGAACTTGATGAGGCGGTTGCACATGACGTCGGGGTTGGGGGTGAGGCCGGCTTTCACCTTTTCCATCGTGTAGCGTGTCACCTGGTCCCAATATTCGCGGTGACAGTCGACCACCTCTAAGCGGCAATCGTAGCGACGGGCAATGGCCGTTGCCATCTCTATGTCTTCTTCCGATGAGCAGTCCCACTGCTCGTCAGCCCCTCCGGTGTCTTCCGGTCCGATGCGGATGTAGAAACAGTCGGGCTTGACGCCCTGTCGAACCAGCTCATACACCACAACGGCGCTGTCGACGCCGCCAGAGAGCAACACTGCAATCCGTTTGTCTTTTATCTCGTTTAAATCCATAGACACTGCTACATGTTAACTTGCCGGCTTCAGCCTAAAGTAGGCTGCAAAATTACAAATAATCACCGAGAAAAGCGAAACTTTTGACGTTTTTTCATTTATTACGGACAAGTTGTTAACTGAAGAGATGGGTTCCATAACCTTCAGTCGAGAATGAAAAAAGTCTTCTTTACCGTCGCTTTTTGGCTGTTTTTCTTCTTTACCACCTTCTTTTGTTTTTTATATAGCAAACGATTATAAATCAGATAGATAATCAAAAGCAATGTAAGAAATCAAAATATTTATTCTTTTGTTTTGTTATTTATTTTAATGATTTTGTAATTTTTTTGAATGACGTGTTTTATGTTTTTCAATAATTTTGCCCGAAAAATCAAAAAGTATTACAGCAGAATAAAATTTTATGAAAAATGATAGCAATATTTCCTCTTGATGAACATGACTAAAAATGGTGGTATTCAAGGCTCTTGCGGACTCTCCTTTTAGTTTAAAAAATGAAAAAGTGATTTTATGTTTTGTCATTTCATATTTTTTCTCTAATTTTACAGAAAATTTCAATACTTGTCATTATTAATCACTATGAGACATTTGGTTAAATATAGAATATTGTCTTTGGCGTTGTTCTTGTTCTCGGCGACCACAGTTTTGGGCGACACCCTTTCCGACGTAGACTCTTTGTTGAACAGCTATAGCCACCAAAAAGGCAAAGAACGCCTGTTGACGGGCGAAGCGTTGATGGAAATCTATACACAGGGCGCAGTCTTTTTCGATGATACGCCCAACATCGACATCAAGACACCTCAGGAACGCAATGACATGATGGTTTGGTTCGGTGCTGTTCGCTTCTATACAACCAATTCCTATTTTTCCGAAGCCATGGACTATATTGCGAAGACCTTACCCTTGGCCAAAAAGATTAATCTCAACATCTACTGCACACTGCTTTGTGACAAGAGCTACTGTCTCTATAAACTGAGCGACTATACACAGGCCATTGAAGTAGGACAGGCTGCCGTAGAACAGTGTAAGCAGACCAATAATCTCTTGCAACTTTCGCGCGCGTACTTATATTTAGCATTGGTCAATCATTCGCTCACCGACTATGAGGAGTCGAAAGCCCTCGTGTTGAAGTCGATTCAAGTCAACGAGCGGGCGGGCGCGAACCCACAGGAGCACAATGCGTTGGGTATTGCCTGCGAAATCTTCTGCAGTGCCCGCGAAGTGGACAAGGCCATCGAGTTCGGTTTGAGAGCCGTCGAGAGCGCCCGTGCCATGGGCTATGAGCAGGGTGTCGCCAACCATCTGATGCAGCTGAGCTATGCCTACGACCGGAAGGGTGACTATCAGCGGGGTCTGGCGGCCGCCGACAGTGCCATCGCCATCGTGATGGCCCAGGAGCCCATCGACCGTAATCAGCTGGCTTTGACGTTGGAGTATAAGTCGTGGAACCTGATTGACATGGGACGCAACAGGGAGGCCGTCGATGCCATCAACGAAGCTATCCGCCTGCAAGGGGAGGTGGGCAACCGTCATGCCATTTGGAATGATTACCGTACGCTCTGCGAAGCTCTCGAACCCATCGACGTCCGTCAGGCACTGGCCGTCCTGAAGCGTTACACCTTTATGGGCGACTCTATCCACTCAGCGCAGCTGAAAGAAGAAATGAGCCAGGCTAATGCCCAGTTCCACAACGACGAGCTGCGGATGGAGAGTGAGCACAACCGACGTTTGAACCGCATCATCCTCCTCTCTTCGCTGATTTTCTTTGTCCTGCTCATCGCGGTCATTGTCTCGCTGCTATTACTGTTCCGTCAGCGTAACCGCACGACGCAGCATCTGCAGAAACTTACCAAGGCCCGCGAGACCTTCTTTAAAAATGTAACCCACGAATTCCGCACACCTCTGACCGTCATCATGGGTTATGGCAAGCGGCTCAAAGACTATCCTGACGTACCCGCAGAAGAGGTACGCCAGTCGGGTGAGTCCATCGAGAATGAGGGCTTCCGGCTCTTGGGTCTTGTCGGTGAGTTGCTCGACCTGGCAAAGCTACAGTCGGTCACCGTCGGCGACATCATTCAAGAGGACTGGCGGACAGACAATGTGGTGCCCTATCTGAACATGATGCTCGAGCCCTACTATGATGATGCCTATCGCAGAGGAGTCGAACTGATTTTCAAACCTTTCGAAAATGATGTCGTGATGGACTTCGAGCCTAACTATGTCCGAAAGCTTCTCGACAGCCTTGTCACTAATGCCTTCAATCAGACACCCGCTGGTGGCCGCGTGACCGTCTCCACCCGTCGCAAGGGAGAGATGTTCGTACTGCAGGTGACCGACTCTGGCGAAGGACTCGACACGGCACAGTTGGAAACCATTTTCGAACCCTTCTCGCGTATGGAAGGTTCAGGGCAGGAGGGCTCAGCCATTGGTCTGACACTGGCTCGGCAGATTGTTCTTTCCGTGGGCGGCACCATCACCGCCGACAGTACGATGGGTAAAGGCACCACCATTACCGTTTCCGTACCCATTAACTGCAACCTGACGAAACATCGTCCGCTTAGTGCCGAGGATAAAGATAATAAGGCCGTCTATGCCGAACTGAAGTCCGCCGACCGTGCAGATGCCAAACTCCCCACGGGCAGTTCGGCAGAGTCGGGAGCGGTGAGCATCCTTGTCGTCGAGGACAACCGTGATGTGGCCTATCTGATAGGAGCCTTGCTGGCCGACAGAGGCTACAGCATCTCCTATGCCAGCAACGGCCGTCAAGGATTGGAGGTGGCCGAACAGACAGTGCCCGACCTGATTATTACCGACGTGATGATGTCGCAGATGGACGGCCTTGAACTTTGCCGGCAAATCAGGGCCAACGACCTGACCAATCATATCCCCATCATCGTCATCACCGCCCGTATCACCCCCGACGACCTCAAGCGAGGCATTGAGTCGGGAGCCGATGCCTATCTCTTCAAACCCTTCGATGCTGACGAGTTGCAGTTGCGCATCGTCAAGCTCCTGGAGATGCGGCAGCTATTGCGGCGGAAGTATTCGCGTGTTGCGGCAGTGACACAGGAGAACGTCGTTGAAGAGGAGAACAGCTCTGCGCTCTCTATGGCCGACCAGAAGTTCATCGGCCGTCTCATCGATATGGTCTATTCGCTCATGGGGCGCCAACAGGTCGATGTCGAGACGGTGGCATCAAGCCTGAATATGACTACTTCTCAGCTTCGCCGCAAGCTGGTGGCACTCACAGGCCAGACTCCCGCGGCTTATATCATGCAGATCCGACTCACAAACGCCCAACGGCTGCTCGATGCGCATCCCGAGATGAGCATTGCCGACGTGGCCTATCGTTGCGGCTTCACCAACCAGTCACACCTCAGTGCGGCATTCCAGAAGATGTTCGGCCTCAGTCCTACACAATGGGCGCACAGACCAAAGAAGTCACAACAGGGTGCCGGTTGAGAGAAGTATAGTTGTTCAATGGGCCGTTTTTACCGGACAGTTACTATGTTTGCAGACGCTAACGATAAGATAAGGCAAGTGAGACACCGCTCTCGGGGGCTGCGAGCCCCCTGCCGCGAGGCACCCCCTCGGTGTTTTTCATAGTTTTCTGAGTAAAAAGT
>JAFSRY010000028.1 GCA_017445845.1 Prevotella sp. | reverse complement strand
CGTCTTGTCCATTACGACGAAACTCATGCTCTCGGGAGAGGAAAAGTAGAGGTTCTGACCGTCCTGCGCAAGGCAGAAACCGTTAGAGCGGTCAACCGTAGCAGCATGGGCAGTAGTACTGAAGAAGCCCAGTAATAAAACTGCAAAAAACAAAGTCTTTTTCATAATCCACATGTTTAAATGTTTGTTTATACTAATTGTTACAGGAAATATCTTGTCAGCGGACGTCAAGACCGCTTCGCCTTCTTTTTTTTACTTGACAATTACCTTTTTCTCATTTTCATCTTTTTGTTTAAGGGATTGATTAATTAGGATAATTACTTTTTCGGTTGCAAAAATAACAGGAAATCATTCAAATTGCAAGAAAAATGCGTCCCAAGTGGTCCCAACTACCGATTTTTGAGACCGCTTCGGACGTTTTTTGGCATTTTGGGACGCTTTGGGACGCAAGAAAGTTGGTGGGATTGGGAAATTGACGTATATTTGCAGCGGGTTAAAAAAATCTGATTAAACAAAAAAGGTCATGATGAACAGGAAAGCATCCTTTTGTGTCATAGTCATAGTCATCCTCCTCGCTTGCGGAGCTTGTTCACATGCTCCATCGGAAAAGGGCGAGTTGGAGAAAATTGAAAATATATGGTCCGTCAGTGACTCTTCATTAGAGGATGCCGTCAGAATGGCCAACGAGCTGAGTGGAACGTTGAAGGGCACCTATGCCCGACAAAGTTTCAACCTGCTCTGTATCCGCCTGCGAGACAAACAGGATGTCATCCCTTCTTCGGACGACTCCGTCAAGACGGTCTACGATTTCTTCCGCCGGCATGGGAATAAGAAGGACCTCATGAGATGCTACTATTACATGGGGAGCGTCTATCGTGACCTGCACGACAGTCCACGAGCCATCGTGAACTTCCTTTCGGCGGCAGACATGGGAGAGAGTGGACTTGGTGCCGACACCCTCTTACAACTCAAATGCTATTCACAGTTGCGAGACCTTTATTCGAAGCAACTCAACGACAGTGCTTCTTTGGAAATGGCCCTCAAAGGCTTTGCCTTGGGCGAAAAAGCCCATGCGCTGGATCCCTGGTTCTGTATTGACGTGGCCACGGCGTATTGCAGGATTGGGGATTCCCTACAGGCAAAGCCATACGTTGACAGGGGATATGAGATGATGTCACGCGAGCAGTCCTTCCTGAAATATCCTCCGACGCTTGCATGGATGCTGAAATTCTATTCCAAGCAAAAACAGATGGGAAGGGCAGACAGCATTGCAACACTGATGGAAACGCTTCCCGAAAGCAAACGCCCTCACAACTATGAGGCATGTCTTGGCCTGTACTATCGGGCGAAAGAGCGGGCTGACCTGTCAGCCGCTCATTTCCTAAACCTATATGAGACAACAGGAAGAATTGCCAGCAAGTGTGATGCGGCGGCTGTCTTGATGGACTATTATTATCATAGGGGGGAGTACCGTAAGGCGATGGACTATGCTGTGGCATACCGGCAGTTGAACGATGCGGTCATTCAAGAACGTAAGTTCGAACAGACCCACAACGCTCGCGGTGAGTATCTCTACCAACGGGACAGGGCACAGGAGACTGCCGTCATGCAACGGGCGGCCCACACAAAGTTTATCGCCACGCTCTGCGTGTCTGCCCTATGTATTGTCTTTTTAGGCTTTTGGGCATATTATCTCTATAAAAAGAAAAAGGTGATGGAAGACCTGTTCAAAAAGGAACTGCGCTTAAAAACGTTGTCTGAACTGGCACGGGAATATAAGGACAGACTTACTGAAAAGGAATCGGACGTAAGAGAATTAGAGGAAAAATTGCAGGAAACAGAGGAGGCGCTGAAGGATCGCATCATACAGAACAGTACCTTGATGCGGCTGGCACTTATGGCAAAGTCGACAGACAACGCGAAGGAGGTGATAGAAAAGTTTGCCTTGGTAGCACAAGGTAAGGAAAAACTGACCTATAGCGACTGGAAGGAACTTATCGGGGCTGTCGACACCCTCTATCCCGACTTCAGGGAAGAAGTAACCCTCAAGATAAATAGGATTTCAGAGCCGATGCTTCAGACTTGCTATCTGCTAAAGGCCGGCTACAGCAATCCGCAAATTGTCACGTTGATGGATGTCCCCAAACAAACGGTATGGAACAGAGTCACCAAAATCAAAGAATTGTTGGGAGATCTTTGAAGATGAGGCGTGCGCCATAGAGGTGCCAATGTTCGAGGATGTTCACCCAGGCTCGTGTGGTGAGGAGGTTGCAACGGTTCTTATGGTCGAAGCCGCCGCCGTTGACACAGATGCCGTGGTCTTCGTAGACGTAGTAGTAGGCACCGAATGCCTGGCGGCTGGTGAGGGTGTTGTCGTAGGCATTCCCCATGATGATGCCTCGGCTGTCGATGTCTTCCATGAGTGTGGTGACCCATTGGTTGACACCTCGCGTGTCATTGAGCGTTCCCAGTTCGCGGCTGGTGGGGAAGGGCGTGCCATAGGGTTCATAGCCTTCCGAGGGCCAGTAGCCGAAGTGGTAGCGGCTCATGTCGCTGCAGACATACATCTGTCCGCCGACGAAGGTGACATCGGGCAGATAGTGCCAGACGTTTCCCACGATGTTTTCCATCCATCGGTAGCGCATGGGATTGCGTTCTTCGGGATTGAAACGGTTCTCACGGATGTCGGCGCGGCCGCTGTGTCCACGGTAGGGTGCGGCGCAGGTCTCTGTCCAGTTGGTGGTCTGTGCGCAGCTGCCGATGAAGCAGTCGGTGGTGAGGTCGACGGGCTCTCCGTCGAAGACATAGGTATACTCGTCGCCGTTGACTTCGATATCGGTGCATCGGGCGAAGGTGAGGATGTCGCGCTGATGGCCGCGGCATATACAGATGTTGGTTCCTTTGGTGATGAAGTCTTTCCAGGGTTTACCGCAGGTGAAGCGGTTGGTGTGTTGCTCGTTCTTCTTCGAATAGTAGGTGTCGGTACGGTCCCACTCTTTCTCCAGTGGTTGCTTATAGTCGGCGATGCCGTTGCCGAAGATGACGGTGGTGTTGCGGCAGCCGTATTCTACGGCGATGAGCGTGAAGAGCATGTCGACGGTGCGCATGTCGTAGAGGGTGTATTGCGGTCCTCGCGCCTGTGCGGTCTCGAGGAACCGTGGTGCCGTGATGTTTGAGGTGGGAATGGCGCCGGCCACGGACCGCATCAGGCTGTCGGTGCCCATGGACCCTTCGAAGGCGGACACATAGACGGCGTCGAGTTCGCGGCCGTTCTCGATGAAGGCGGGATGAGGTGTCTTTCCTTCTTTCGACACGACGCGGTATTCATAGCCGTCGTACTGGTATTTCTGGACATAGAATTTCGGAATGCGGACGAAGACGTCACCCTGCGAGCCGTCGAGCGTGAAGCCGGCTTCGCCTTCGAAGATGACGACGGTGTGTTCTCCTTCTTTCCTGACGTTACAACGGCGGATGTCACTCCACGGATAGATGGCATCGAAGTCGGAGTGTCCCTGCTGGTTGCCGATGCCGAAGGTGGCCGTCAGCCCTTTGGCTTTGAAGCAACGGCTGCCCAGGTCGTCGGGGTCGTCGATCTTCCATCGGACGCCATAGAGTTCCTCGACATTGCTGTTACCGGGGAGCTCTTTGTCGGGTTCCTGCTGTGATGGGATGTCATCGCTGCAAGCCAGCAGACTGAATAGTAGGATGAGGGTCCATGCCCAGAGTAGTTTCATTATATCCTTGAACATACGGAAATGGTTTTACTCAAGTTTCGCATTCGCTCAACTTCTTTGTAGTTAAGGAGTTAAGTAGTTATCGCTTCGCTCGTCCTTTCGGACAGTAGATAAGCCATTACTTCTATCGGCTGCCTTCCACCACACAGTCATTTACTTCTATCGGCTGCCTTCCACCACACAGTCATTTGGCTTAACTACTTAACTACTGACTACTTATCTACTTCAGAAAGTTGAATGGTTTTTTCTTTTACTACCTATAGTTTTTCGCCATCTCTTCGGCAATATGCTGCCAGGAACGGTGTCCACTGCCATAGTCCTGGATGATATGGCTGCTCATCTGCCCGAGGAGGTCGGGCGCATCGACTAATGTCTCGATGGCCTCAGCCAGTGCACCGGCATCTTTCGGCGGCACAAGGAGACCGTAGCGGCGGTCGACGACCATCTCGGGAAGGCCTCCGACACGGGTTGCGATGACGGGTTTGCCCAGTGCAAAGGCCGACATGACAATGCCGCTCTGGGTGGCATCGACATAGGGACAGACGACAAAGCGGGCCTGACGGATGAAGCCTGCCAGCTCACCGTCGGTGAGATAGCGGTTGTGGAGTTCGAGGACGCCACTTTCCATATAGGGCCTGGCATCGAAATACATGCGGCCGCTGCCTGCCACGATGAGTTTCAGCCCGGGGTGGGCTGCATGAAGGTTCTGCATGGCCTGGCAGAGGACATCGACTCCCTTGTGTGTGTTGATGCTGCCGACAAAGAGGACATAGTCCTTGCTCTCAGGATAGACGGGCGGCAGGTCGGCAAGGTAGTTGTAGCTGCCCAGCTGCGACTCGCAGACCTGGCTGTCGCGCAGGTGATACTTCCCGATGAACTCCTGCCGCTGATAATGGTTCAGCAGGATAAACCGTGGCACGAGCTTCATGGCCATCCAGCGATGCAGCCTGTTCAGAAGGGTGTCCTCACTGGAATGAGGCAAAGGGTCGTGGACGGTGAGCACCATGCGCTTTCTGAGCAGATAGAGGGGGAAGAGGCCGTAGCGCAGGGGCCATGTGATATGCACCACATCGTAGCGGTGGCGCAGGAGGAACCAAAGCAAGCTAAGGACGGCCAGCAGATTTGACGGCGACCAGTCGTGACGGCCAGGCATGTTGAGGACGTATGCTTTCCCGAGGTTGATGAAGTTGCCGAGGTTCTGGAGGTCGGGATAGTCGGTCATGGGATAGAGTCCGCCTCGGGACTTCAGCCGCCCTACATTGACCAGCATCCGGTTCTTATGCTTCTGCTGAAGCAGCAGGATGTAGTCGAGGTCGGTCAGCCCCTGCAATGCCTGCAGCAAGGGCATGTCGCTGTCGGCAACGAATGGTGACGAGAGGTAGGCTATACGTTTCTTTTTCATAACAGGCGATGGTAGAGGACATAGAGTTGTTCGCTGATGACGGCGGTGCTGTATTCGGCCAGCTGCTCTTCCCGATGGACCGTTCCGTAGCCCTGCCGGCCTAATTCGATGGCCCGTCGGACGATGTCACCGATATGACTGGTGTCATCGACATTGAAGACGGGATAGCCCCAGCGCCTGAGCAACGGACCCACATTGCCGCAGTCGGGCCCCACGACAACGCGGCCAAAGAGCATCGGGAGCATGGCATTGCCTGAGTTCAATATCTTCAGCCGCTGGATGAAAGCCACGTCGGCAGCCCCATAGTAATAAGGCAGGTCGTCGTCGGACACGGCTCCCCATGCCTTGCCCTTGCTGTGGATATGATAGCGGCAACGGTAATAAAGCATCTTGGCCAGTCGGACGAAGAGCTTCGGCGAACGTATCCACACGTCAAGGAAACCCGGTGCAAGGATTTCTACCTTTTTGTCGTTCAGCTGCCGATAGAGGTTGATGACCAGCTGGCGCTCCTCGTCGGCGCGGAACATTCCGAAACACAAGATGTAAGTGCGGTCGGCCGACAGGTGCAAATGGCGCAGCGACTCTTCGCGTGAGGGAAAGAACCGATAGACTGTCTCATAGAGATGATGGGGCAGTAGAAAGTGGGTTGCCTGGGGATAGCGTTGTTCGAACAACTCCTTGCTGTAGGCCCCCATGTGGAAGACGGCATCGCAATGGGAATAGACGATGCGCATGGCCTCTCCCTTGGCGGAACACTGGTCGTAGTGGGGCTCCAGGTCGTGACAGGTGGCAACGACCTTCACTCCGGCAGACTTCATGCGCTCGATATGATGCAGCAGGTCGGACTCGTTATGGGTGTCGTAGGAGATGAAGGCCGACGGATAGTGGAAATGGACGATGTCGAAAGTGAAGATATCGTCGCTCCAGAAACGCTCCCTTCCCCACCCCATCTCGCAATCGGGATGGGTGCTGCCTAAGGTGTCCATGAACGTCGTGATATAGGGACTCCCTGAATGCCAGGGGTCTTCGTGAACCATAAAAACTCTCATAACGATAACGCTTTCATTATTGATGACATCATGTCAATATATTTCTCATACATCACGGCGGCGTGCTGCACCACTTCTTCCTTTGGAAAGGTCATGATACGGTTATAGATGGTTTCTGCCAAGTCTTCACTGTTTCCCTTGGCAGGGACTACGCGGTTTGCTTCTAAATGGAACTGCCGGAGGATATCTTCTATCTTGCTGGCACCATCGTCCAGCGGACGGCCCCAGAAGTCATAGCGGGAATAGTTGTCGACACTGAAGCAGGGGACACCATTGTGTAAGGCTACGACAACGGGATGCATGTTGTTGCCGATATAGCCCCGGGAATATTTTATCAATGCATACCAGTCGGCAGGACAGAGCGGCATCGGAATCTCATAGTCGAAACTATGCTTGAACCTTATGCCCAATGGTGAGGGAAGGGCCACGCAGGGAGCATGGTCCTTGAAGAGGTCTTTCAAACGAGTGATGACGACATCGGGCAACCGCACATTGACAAAACTCACCAGGACATAGTCTTCGGGCAGACCATATTTTTTCAATATATATTCGCGGTCGGGGATAAGGTCGGCGGCATTCTGATTGAAGGCAAAGACCGGGTCGGGCGTCAAGGGGAAGTCACGGCCTGTGACAGCCTGCAACATCTGCCGGGTCCATGCATCACGGACGCTGATATAGACAAAGCCTTGCAACGCCTCATTCATACGTTGTTTCAATTCTGAAGAAAAGTATTGATAGGCGGAGCTCTGTGATGACGCCGACATCAATGACTTCTTCATGGATGGCGTGATGCCGTAGCCCCAGAAGAGGTTGGGAAAACAACGCTCATCATTGACTCGGTCGATGGCAATGCGCTTCAGATAACGGCCTTTGACATGTAGTCTGGAGCGCAAAGGATGATGCTGGAGTACGGCATCACTGCCGATAATCAGAGCCTCTATGCCGTTTTGGCGAATGGCTTCGTTGACATCATCAGCGGTGAAGCAGGTACGGGTCTGATCCACTATGGTACCATCGACAAAGTCGAGATGGGCTTTCACCTGGGCATTCGTGCCGTAACTACCGTCAATCTCTACGAAGAGTTGCCTCGACATATAGCGGATGAAAATGGGCGTATGACCAGCCTGCTTTAAAAACCTGTAGGTGGAGATGGCCTGCAGGTTGGCACCAAAGTTGGCGACCCTATAATAGGTGATAATTCCAATTCTCATGATTTGCTTCTTACAAACGGTTAGCGGCGGAATAAATTCAAGCCTTTCATGCACAGTTGCCGAACGTAGTCGCGTTCGCCGTCATCGAAAATGACCAGATAGCAGCTGGGCAGGAACAAGACGACATCAAGTACGCAGACGAGCAGAAGTCGCAGGAAGGATGATGCCATCATGCTGATACATATATACATGGGGATGCCCACTGCCAAGGTCAGCAGTATGACCGGAATGACAGCCCGGCACACATAGGCCCAGGATGGAATGGCATTGAGCCGATGGGCAAACCACAATCGGACAAAGAAGGCTACGACTTCTACCCCACAAGCCATCCAGAGGATTGTCACAGGAGAATAATGCATGCTGAGTCCGATATAGGCTAAGACCAGGGTGCTGAAGAGGACGATGCTGATGGAGATGGTGTACCACTTGACCTTTCCCGACGACTGCACGGCCGACATCAAGCCGGTAGAGGCCATCGTAATGAGCGAAAGGATCAGGATGATACGCGTGAACTCCACGGTATAATCGGGTGCATCGCCTATCCACAGCCGGATGATATATGGCATCTCGACAAACAACGGGAGAATGACGAAGCAGAGTATCAAGAGCGAATACTTCGTCAGGGCAAAGGTCAGGCTTACCAATCGGTCGTGTTCGCCTAATCCCTCGCTCTCCATCAGCTGCGGGTTGATGCCTTTCTTGATGGTTTCAGAAAAGTATCCCATCACGCCACTCACCTGCATGGCAATGCCATAGGCGGCATTGATGATGGTTCCGAGGAAGTGGTTGAAGATGATGGCAAGTCCCTGATTGCGCCCCATCAGTGCAAACGACGACAGGGTGTTCCATCCCGTAAAGCTGGCCATTTCGAACAGGAGCGACCGGTTGCGGCAGGCCCCGATGCTGAGGTGCAGGTTCTTATATTTGAAATGACAATAGGCATACTTGAGCAACAGGATGAAGCCGGCGATGCCCGTCATGCCGACAGCGTAGATGATGAGACGGTCGTGCAGGAACCAAGTGAGCGACAGCACGAGAAACAGTTTGATGACAGCCTCGATGACGCCGGCCAGGGAGAAGAAGACAAGGTCTTCATAAGCGTTGATGACGGCGTCGAAGGGAACGGTGACGATGTGAAGGAACATCGTAACGACCATCGTATGGAAGAGCAGTCGCGCCACGTCCTGCTGTTCGGGCTCGACCGTCAGCACATGACTGAACAGAAAGGGTAAAAGAGCTTCGATGATGACTCCCACAAGAATACCGATGACGATGTGCAGGGCGATGCTGAGGTTGTAGACATTCAGTAGCTTCTTCTGGTCACGCTCGCCGATGGTCACCGACAGATAGCGTTGCGTAGAGACGGTCATGGCCCCATTCATAAAAGCCAGCATGGCTATGATACCACCGACCAGTGTATAGAGTCCATAGTCACTCTTGCCGACGGCAGACAGCACAAGGGGCACGGAATAGAGTGATATGCCCATGCATATCAGTATCTTGGCGTAGAGCACAATGGAGTTGACTATAATCCTATTCGTTGACTGCATGTTCAGGTTTTAGTGTTTCAAGGGTTTGTTCTGACAAGATGGCATCATGTCTGTTACAGCCGATGCAGTACCCTACCGTCAGCAACACCACGCTCATCCAATAATAGATGGCGACGTGGGAGATGAGCGACAATATGCCGTAGACAGCATAAAGCAACACCATCGACGGGGCATAAGGCGACTTCTCGCGTATCATCCGCAGAATATAGAAGCCAAGGGATACGAAAGCCACGACATAAAGCGCAAGGCCCAGGAGGCCATAGTCGTACGTAATCTCCAGAAAATCGTTGTGGGCAGAGAGCATGATGGGCGAATCCATCTGCACGGCACCACTGCCATGGCCAAACAACAGTCCTAAGGCATCGGAATTCTCAATCATTTCCAATGTGACCGGCCATACTAATGTCCGTCCGCTACCGGTGTCATTGCTGCCCATGTTTTCAAATCGGTCGAAGACAGTGGTATCGCCCGATGTTCCAAGGAGGATAAAGATGATGACGAAAACCGCCAGCACCACCATGCCTATCAAGATGGAACCGACGCTCATCTTATTGGCTATCAACTGCATGGTGACAAGGTAGGCTATCAGACCAAAGGCCAATGCAATCAGTCCGCCTCGCTTGAAGCTCGCAAAGATAACGATCAGCACCGCCATTGCCAACAGGATTCGAAGCACCTTCTGTTTGACAAGCATCATCAACGGCAAGGCATACATCACAAAGTAGGCACACACCAAATGAGACTCTTCGGCAATGGCACTGAAGTCGAACATCACCCTGACGAACTGGAACGCACAGACGACACCCAACGCAAGGAATGCGAGTTGGCTGCTTTGTGAATGTCCGTAGTTGCGGGCCACGGTGTATGACAAGGCCAACACCACAATAGGCATCCCCACATCGACAATCCTCATGACAAAACTCTCCTGAGTCGTCGTAATGAGGATGGAAGGAAATACCACCCACAAGCTATATACCAGGTAGGCCGTCACCGTGAAAGGCATGGTGTAGACCTTAAAGCCCGGCAACACACACAACGCTACTGCGGCTGCCGCCCATGCGAGGAAGGCCAGTATGAGGAAATAGCGGTTGTAGTTGGTCACGAGAAAGCTGTTCTCCATGAGCAACATCTGGGAAGCGCATGCCGCCGCAAAGAACAGCAGCAGGAAGAAGAAAGCGATGCGCACTATTTTCTCAACCGACAACTGCATTCTTCTCAACCAACGACTTTATTCTTATTCTTATATATAATACGCGCGCCAGCGATGCCAAAGGCCATCATCATCATCATGGCGACAAAAATCATACGCTTGGGTCCGGCAGGCTTCACCGGAACGGCAGCCCCCTCAAGCAGTGTGAAGGCGGGTGTGCGCTGTTGCAGCTTGGCCCGTGCGGCCTGCAACTGACTGGTCATGGCATTATAGGTGTTGAACTTCAGCTGCATGTCACTCTCCAAGTCATCGATAGCGGCACGAATTCTTGTCAGCGAAGCATCGGTGTGTGAGTCTGCATAGCCGGCATAACGGCGGCGGGCCTCGTCGTATTCAGCCTTCGACTCCTTCACAAGCTTCTCATAATAATCGACGTCGATGCGGGCCTTGCTCGTACGATAGTCGGTGATGAAGGCCTGCAATTTCAGCCGCAGAGAGTCGGCGACCGTCGCACAAATCTTGCGGTCCTGGTCCTTCACCTTCACCGTGATAAGACTGGTCTTCCGGTCGATGCTGCAACGGATATTGCTGCCGATAATGGTGACGACATCCTGTTGTGTCCGACTGAGGTTCAGGGGATTGATGCCGCCACCGGCTGCTGCTCCGCCCACGTCCTTTTTCTGTGGGAAGAGGCGCTTGATCCAATGGATGACATGCGTCCACCAGGCATATTTCTGATGCTTTGTGATATAGGTATAATAGTCGGTTTTGATTTCTCCGTCATAGCTCTCGACAGCAATGGGGAAGAGCTGCACGATGAAGTCGTTGGTCTGCAGCAGTTCCGGATAGAGTTCGGGAGAGATGGCATCGGAGGTTGCCATCGTTCCGAGGTCGAAGCCGAACGATGATGCCAGGTTCCCGATGGCGCCGTCGGCGAACGACGCATCCATTTCGGGTGCCAGTTTTATTTCCGAGTTATAGTATCGGGGCACGCAAAGTATGAGAGCTGCCGACAGCACGAAGGTGATGCCGACGACCTTGCTCAGATGGACTTTTTTTGCCCAAAGCAGCTTGATGATGACTTCGAGGTTGATGACCTCGCTACTGTTTTTGTTTTCAGCCATATTAAATAATTAGTAATGAGTAATTATGATGTTCCCTGTCGTAAACCGACTTCCCTCCGATTTCCCCGGGAGGGGAAGGGGTTGCTCTTGGGTGGGCTTACAGGATGATATTTGCTATCGTGGCGATGATGGCGGCGAACGAGCCTGCACTGGTCGCCATAGAGAGGCGTTCGGCAGTGGTCATCTTGTTGAGGCTCTTCGCCGGCACAACGATTTCGCAGCCGGGCTTCACCTTTGCGTCGTGACCGACCTTCGACACCATTCCGTTGGCATATCGGATGTAGGTCTGGCTCTTCTTGGCTTTATCCGAGAAGCCACCAGCCTGGTTGACATAGTAGCTGACACTCTTTCCGGGGATGTAGCCGACGGTGTTGGGATAGAGTACTTCGCCGTTGATCTTCACCGTGGCATTGTACTGCGGGACGATCAGACGGTCGCCTTCGCGCAACACGATGTCTTCCTTGCCACCTGGATTCGCCAGGGCCTTGTCGAGTTCGATACCGACGGGATAGGTCTCGCCGATGTCATACTTCTTCATCTGTTCGCTCGACTTCAGGTTGGCCAGCGACGCATTGCCGAGGCGGGCGGCCTGCTCCTGCAGGGCTGCTTCCATCTCTTCACGGGCTTTCTTCTGAACGGCTTCTGCCGAGAGGCGTTCCTGCTCGTTGTATCGGCGTTCGAGGCGTGCTCCAGGCACAAAGGCCCGGTCGTTGACACCGCCTGCGGCGCGGATGATGTCGGAGAGTCGGGTGTTCTTCTTCGACAGGGTATAGGTGCCGCTGAACATCACTTCACCGTCCACCTCTACATTCTGCTGCTCATAGTAGCCGGGACTCTTGCGGACATAGACCTCATCGAAAGGCATGAGGACAAAGCCCGGCTCGCCTTCGATGACAAATCCTTCCTTCAGGGCGAAGGTGTAGGTTCGGGCGATGATGGTGTCGGTGGTCAGTGCCGACGGGTCGCTGATGCGGCGGCTGACGTCGACCTTTGCCGTAGAGGCATTGTCTTTCAGTCCACCGGCCTGCAGGATGAAGTCTTCAACAGTTTCTCCTTCGGCATACTGATAGGTGCCGGGATAGTGCACTTCACCATGTATCTTGATGGTCTGATCGACCATCTTCTCCTGCTTGGTGGGAATGAAGAGCACGTCGTTGGGTTGCAAAGCGATGTCGGGCACAGTACCGTTCATGATGCCGTTGACATCGACCTGGAGCACTTTCAGTGTGCGGTCTTCCTTCATGCGGTGCATGACGGCATGGGCGGTGAAGGCTTCTTCGGTGACGCCCTCGGCTGCCTTGAGCAACTCGCGGACGGTTGTGATGTCGCCACCCACCTGATAAGGACCGGGACGGAAGACGGCACCTTTCACCTCTACGGTGTTCTCGTAACGATTGAGGATGGAGTCGACGCTGACAGAGTCGCCGTCGAAAATCTGGAAGTTGGCCATATCGAACTCTTTCACCACATGGACAGAGAGTTCGCGCCCATTCTTTCTGACGACACGCACCGATTTCTTATAGGCATCGCCCGTGAAGCCGCCGGCATAGTTGAGCAGCGTGGCAAGACTCTCGTTACGTTTCATTTCATAGAACATCGGACGTTTTACCTTACCTGTCAGGTTGACCAGACAGTCGTAGGCACCGACGACAATCTGGTCGTTGTCGGTCAGACGGATGTCGCCGGAGAGGTTGCCGTTGATGAGATAGTCGTAGACGTCGACGGTCGATACGAGGCGGTTGTTTCGATAGACCTTGATATTGCGGAGCGTACCCAAGTCGGTGGGACCGCCAGCCATATAGAGGGCGTTGTAGACGGTGGAGAATGCCGAGAGCGTATAGGAGCCTGGAGCCACCACGTCACCTGCCACATTGACGAGGATGGTGCGTGTCTGGCCTACTGTCAGCTTCACCTGCGAGCCACTATACCGGCTGCTCAGCCGCGAACGCAGGCGGGCATTGGCTTTCTCTACGGTAAGGCCGGCGATATTGATCGGGCCGATGCCTTCGATGACGACATCTCCGTCGGGCGATACCGTGTAGTCAATAGTCTTCTGCGTATCGCCATAGATGTCGATAGCAACGGCATCGCCCGGACCGATGACATAGTCCTTGGGGGTAGCCATGTTCATGTTGGGCTCGAACGACAGCATCTCGTTGTTGAAGAGGTCGTGACCGTAGATTTTCTTCTTGTCGCGCTCTTGGGCATCAAGTATCTGCTGCAGCCATGCGATAGAGTCAACGGGCATGATGCCGCCCAGTTCGCCGACCATCATCTGGTATTCTTCGTCCTGGGCGTCATAGGTATGCTTTTTCATTCTTGGCTTCTGCACCCGCATCGACGAGAGACTGCCGTT
Organism: Prevotella sp.; assembly: GCA_017445845.1. Taxonomy (GTDB): domain Bacteria; phylum Bacteroidota; class Bacteroidia; order Bacteroidales; family Bacteroidaceae; genus Prevotella. The sequence continues at coordinate 720 of JAFSRY010000028.1, read as the reverse complement.
AGGGTCGGCCTTCTCCTGCGCATTGTTCTGGCGCTGGCGGTTCTGGCCGTTGCCCAGCGACGTGGCATCGTCGGTAGCGCCCAGACCCTGCTGCTTCTGCAGGCGTTCCATCTTCTTACGGACACGTTGCAGCTGCTGCACATCGACGCCGCGCTGCACCAGCCGCATGGCAATCTCATCCTGGGTGCGCCCGTTCTGATGTTCCTTGAGGATGTAGCTCATAATCTGTTCGTCAGTCATTGACGATTGTGCCATCATGCCCAGCGGGCAAAGGATGGCGAATAGAAGAATAATGACAATTCGTCTCATATAGCTATATTGTTTTCTCTTACCGAAAAGTTTGTTTCCTTTATATTTATTTATAATATGTCCGCGCGATAGTATCTATATAACGCAGAAAATCCGAAAATGTTGCAATGCTCCCAAAGAAAGTTTTCTTTTTTTCATTCTTTCATTATTTCATTCTTTCAATTTTTCTTATTACCTTTGCACCCACAATTACGAAAAAAACGTTTTCGTTAAGCCAAAAGAGCAGCCCAAGCTTGCTTGATGTCTGCCTTGGCGAAAACCGATGGAGCAGCGAGGGCAATGCAAACTTGTTTGCACATTGCCGAGTCGCGACAGAGGAAGACAAAGTCAACCGATGGAGCAGCGAGGGCAATGCAAACTTGTTTGCACATTGCCGAGTCGCGACAGAGGAAGACAAAGTCAAAAGGTCGG
>JAFSRY010000027.1 GCA_017445845.1 Prevotella sp. | reverse complement strand
GAAGTATTCGGCTATCATCTCTTGCATCACTTTAGTGCTCATAATCGCGTCGTTTTAGAATTCAGCGACAAAGTTACGAAATCTTTCTGAATTATAGCTTGATTATGGTGGAAAAGTTCAAAAACGGTGTACTTTTACGCTTTTCCGAAGAAAGTATACCGATACTCCCCTTCATCCTCAAACGCCCAGCACTGCCCGTATCAGTTAGATTATCACAGGCATGGGAGAACTTTCATTGAAGACTGGCAGGGAAATCAGCCGAAAGCTGAATATTGACCCTGCGATTGTTCTTGGAGTGTGACATTGTAACTATTTCATTTCATCGTCGCATAGTTACGACAATTCCCTTACAACTCCAAATTTTGGAGCAGAATTCTAATGAAATCCCTCTTTCTACTCTTATATCTGTCACGAATGACAATCTTCCCTCCTTCTGGCCCAAATACGAAATCGCCAATGAGACGAACGGATCGAGGGATGATGAGCGTCACGAACTGACGACATGCCCCAAAAGCCATCGAGCAAATAGTCACCACCCCGTCAGGCACAATGTATTCCGAGTCCTTGAATGTATGCCGGACAAACAACAGCCGATGCCCATCAAGGCTATAACCTACACCGTGTGCATGGTGGGACATCTCGAAACAATGTTTCTGCAATTATGGTTGGATGGAGTATTATAGCGCTTCGATTTCCTCGGCAGTAAGGCCTGTTACTTGTGAAATAAATGCAGTATCAGAACCAAGTTCTTTCATCTTCCGAGCATTTTCAATATTGGTTTTGCGCACATCATCGGCAGTGTCCTCGAAGTCGTCGGCCATAGATTGCCACTCGTCCCAGTCGGTCTCGGTGAGATAACGCTCCACCTGCTGGCGGAGGGGCTGCATGTCGTTGACGGCGGTGTCGTAGAGCGTAGCGGAAACAACATTCGCATAGTCGTGTACTAACACGTGCCGCATGCCTTGAACGACCTTCCAAGGAACCTCCGGATGCGAGTTCTTAAATGCCTTGGTCAGCATATAGGCAGCCTCGCCAACCACCTCAATATTCTTCATCACCGAATAGTAGGTGCGCTTGTCAGCTATCAGTGCTTCAAGCGAATAACCTTCAATGAGATTCGTCACATTGGTAGAATACTCGATGATGTCCTCCAACCGTCCCTTATCCCTCGATCTTTCTCTCATATATCAATACTTTATCACGGTTAGCACTTTCTGCGGCGTAAGGACGGAGTGAGCCTTCCTCCACCAAATCAACTTCACGGCCAAGCAGTTCCTGCAAATCCATCAGCATACCACCATGGGTAAAGAGAGTGAAAGGTTTGCCTGAACGGTCGGGTACAAATAGAATATCGACATCGCTCCTAGGAGTCTCCTCGCCTCGGGCGAAAGAGCCGAAAAGCCATGCCTTCAGGACAGGCTGCGTCTTGAAGTATTCGGCTATCATCTCTTGCATCACTTTAGTGCTCATAATCGCGTCGTTTTAGAATTCAGCGACAAAGTTACGAAATCTTTCTGAATTATAGCTTGATTATGGTGGAAAAGTTCAAAAACGGTGTACTTTTACGCT